>CAUVFG010000021.1:0-14376 GCA_963551125.1 uncultured Selenomonas sp.
CGCTGCGCGACAGACGGATCGCGCTCACAGCATCGAGGAGGTCGCTCCGCACGAGCACCGCGTCTGCGCTGTCGATGGCGACATCCGTGCCCGCGCCGATGGCGATGCCGAGATCCGCCTGCACAAGTGCGGGCGCGTCGTTCACGCCGTCGCCGATCATGGCGACGCGGTGTCCCTCGCGCTGCAGACGCTCTACATGGGCGCGTTTGTCCGCAGGGAGAACGCCCGCAATCACCTCCGTGATGCCGAGCCGCGCGGCAATCGCTCGTGCCGTGCGTTCATCGTCGCCTGTCAGCATGACGGGCATGAGGTTCATGGCCTTCATCTGCGCGACCGCCGCCGCACTCGTCGGCTTCTCCGCATCGCGCACACCGATGAGCCCCACGATGCGCCCCGCGCGTACAACGATGAGTGCCGTCTCGCCGCGCTCTGCCATCTCCGCCCGCGCCATCTCAACCGCGTCCGCGAGCGGGATGCCAAGCTCCGCGAGGAGAGCCGCATTGCCCGCCGCACAGTCCACGCCCGCCACACGCGCACACACACCCTTGCCGAATACCGCCGAGAAATCCACAGCGGCGGGGACGGTCAGCCCCTTTTCCGCGGCATAGCCCGTAATCGCTGCTGCAATCGGGTGCTCGCTGCCCTGCTCAAGCGCGGCCGCCAGTGCGACAAGTGCGTCGGCATCCATCCCGACGGGACGGATGCTGACGAGCTGCGGGCGCCCCTCGGTGAGCGTGCCCGTCTTGTCCATCAGCACCGCGCTGATGCTGCCCGCCGTCTCCAATGCCTCACCCGACTTGATGAGGATGCCGTGCGCCGCGCCGCGCCCCGTACCGACCATAATCGCAACGGGGGTCGCAAGCCCGAGTGCGCAGGGGCAGGAGATGACGAGGATGGAGATGGTGATGGAGAATGCGAACTCGACGCTCGCGCCCATCAGCAGCCAGACGCCGCCCGCCGCGAGGGCGAGCGCAATCACAACGGGGACGAAGACCGCGCTCACGCGGTCGGCAAGGCGCGCAATCGGCGCCTTTGACCCGCTCGCCTCATCGACAAGGCGGATGAGCTGACGGATCGTCGTATCCTCGCCGACGCGCGTCGCCGTGAAGCGGATCGTACCCTCGACGTTCAGCGTCCCCGAGGTGACGGTATCGCCCTCCGTTTTTGCAATCGGCATGGACTCGCCCGTCACGGCGGACTCATCGACGCTCGTTGCGCCTTCTGTTACCGTCCCATCGACGGGAATGCGTGCGCCGGGACGGACAATGACTGTCTCGCCGAGTGCAATCGTATGGACGGGGACAGTCACCTCTGCACCGTCACGCAGGACGGTCGCCTCGGCGGGCGCGAGCTGCATGAGGGCGCGGAGTGCGCCCGTCGTCTGCCCCTTTGCGCGCGCCTCGAGATATTTTCCGACCGTGATCAGGGTGACGATCATGCCCGCCGACTCGAAGTAGAGATTCGTGCTGTACTCCGCCGCAAGCGCGAGGTCGCCGTGCCCGAGCCCCCAACTCATGCGGAACATGGCAAACACGCCGAAGAGCGCGGATGCCATCGAGCCGATGCCGACGAGCGAGTCCATATTCGGCGCGCCGTGGAGGAGATTGCGGAAGCCGTTGACATAGTATGGACGATTGACGTACATAATCGGCAGGACGAGCACGAACTGCGCGAGCGCGAACGTCAGCGCGTTCTCCGCGCCCCAGAATATTTCTTTGAAGCCCGCCGCATAGGGCATGCCCCACATCGAGAGCATTGGGCTCATCGCAAGATACATCGTCGGCAGGAGGAAGAGGATGGACGTGAGAAGCCGTGACCGCATGGCACGCGTCGCCCTCTCTGCGGCATCCGCCCCCGCATCCGCTGTGCTTCCACCCTGCGGGGTTGCCTGTGCGCCCCCCACCCCCTTCACGCTCGCGCCGTACCCCGCGTCCTCGACCACCGCGATAATTGCGGCGGGAGTTGTCACACCCTCGTCATAGGAGAGCGTCATTGTATTCGTCAGGAGATTCACCGAGACATCCGCCGTCCCCGCGTGCTTCTTCACCGCGCGCTCCACACGCGCCGAACACGCCGAGCATGTCATACCCGTCACGTTGAATGTTTCTTTTTGCATATCATACCTTTCAATATTTTAGAAGATATTTTGTTACAGTATAACATTCCTGTCAAGTACAAATAGTAATGAGAAAAAATTTCAAAATAGATTGCACCAAAAGATGATAAATGTTATCATCGAAGAAGCAAAAGCAAATCACCCAAAGGAGGTTTTTACATGGCAAAGATTGCAGTTGTATTTTGGAGCGGCTCGGGCAATACCGAGGCGATGGCGAACGCGGTCGTGGAAGGTGCAGAGCAGGGCGGCGCAGAGGTCGAGCTCATCCGCGTCGGCGACTTCTCCGCTGACCGTATTGCGGACTACGACGGTATCCTTATGGGCTGCCCCGCCTGTGGTACGGAGGAGCTCGACGAGGGCGAGTTCGAGCCGTTCTTCGTCGAGGCGGAGAACCATCTGAAGGACGTGAAGGTCGGCCTGTTCGGCTCGTACGGCTGGGGCGGCGGCGCGTTCATGGACACATGGACGGAGCGCGTGAGTACTGCGGACGGCGCGATGGTCGCGGATGGCGTGACCTGCGAGCTCGAGCCGGATGACGACGCACTCGAGCGCTGCCGCGCACTCGGCGCAGCAATGGCAAAGGCTGTTGGGTGATATATACTTTACGGAGCTGTGTATGCACAATCAAGTGCGTACACAGCTTTTTTCGTTGTAGAGGGAGGCGGGGCACATCTCACAGATTGTTTTCCGATTTTCCGTAACATATGACAAAGAACCGTGAGATTGATTTTCTTGCAATCTATGCCGTAATTCTATAAAATAAAGATAAGAAAGGGTCGTTTTATTGATGAATTTGTATTGTTGATAAAGAGCTGAAATGTAGGGAGCAGAAATCATGCATATCTATCCGGAGAAGAATGAGCAATTGGGGCTTTTACCCGAGGAACGAGTATTCCTGCGGGCGATCGAGCGTGGCTTTTTGGAGGAAGAGTTCGCCTATTATGTGCCGCATGTCAATCCGAGGAAGAAGGAGCTGATCGAAGGCAAGCCGGAACTCTTCCACCTTTTTCTGTTCGATTTGGGGATTGTGTTGTTTCGCTTTCTGGGGATTCCTGCGGCGGTCGTGCCCAAAGCCCTTGACATGTTGTGCTCGAAACCGGAATTTTATGATGTTGTCCGTTCGGATCTGCAGAAAAGGCTGGAGGAGAGCTGTTATCTCACGGATGCAGAGGGGAAGCTGCGTTTTGCCTTGCAGATATGCTATGTTGTTCCCAATGCCGACAGCACCGTGGTGCTGCAGCAGTTAAAAGGGGGACGGCAGGAGTTTTGCAGACAGCATGTGATTTTTCAGGACACCATCAAAAAAATCAGTCAGGAGGGGCGCGCTGCCCTTGATCCCTATATGGGCAGGGAGGAAAAGCTGCGGGAAGAGGATGTTAACCACGTATTTCAGCGGTTTTGTCCGGAGATTACGATACCTCAGAAATACATTTCGGATGATAAGACAGATACGGTGCTCAAGGACGGCACGCTCAATGCACAGGATCGGGCAGTGCGCGCCTATCGTCTGGATGATTGGCAGATCAATACGATCAATCGGATTGCCAAGGGGAATCAGCTGATCCTTGCATGCGCCGGTAGCGGCAAGAGCGTCCTGCTCGTTTCACGGTGTTTCAAACTGGCTGCGCTCAACCCCTGTGAAAGATTTTTGATTACCTGCTATAATAAAAACTTAGCAGATTACTACAACTGGACGATCGCACAGGCGGGCTTTACGGATCGGAATGTGCGCTGCTCGACCTTCTACTCGCTGTGTACGGAGCTGCTGCGCAGCAATGGCATTCCCCTGCCACGCTCGGGCAAAGGTGCTGCGTATTTTGATGAGCTTTTCGAACGTGCGCAGCGCGGGTTGGCGCAGGGGCGGATCAAGGAGCGGTTTTTCGGCATCTTCATTGATGAGATTCAGATCTTCAAGCCGGAATGGTATCGCTTCTGCTTTCAGCTGCTCGTCAATAAGAATGCCGATGATCATTTCTTCGTCATCTCCGGCGACAAGGCGCAGGATATCAAAAACAATATCAAACACGGCAAGGCGCCATGGCAGGGCAGCGGACGTGAATATCCCGAATATCGCGGCAAAACCCTCTCCATTCAGCGGAACTATCGGAACTCCAAGCCGATCAGTGATGCCATCGACCGTTATATTGCAGTGGCGCAGGAGCAGGGCAGGGCATTGGGGCTTGATGTTGCTGCCGATCCGGAGGCGTTCCTGCACGGAGAGGCCTATCGCCCGGGAAATCCGCCCTCGATTGTCGAACTCACGGAGTTCAGCAATGCGGGAGAAACAGCGGCCATTGCTTCGGCGGTGCGCCGTCTCATTGAGGAAAGAAATTTGCGCGAGACGGATATCGCCGTTCTTCTGTTCAATAAAAAAGGGTCGTACACGAAGCATGGATGGAAAGATCGGTACTACAACCTGGAAGCCGGAATCCGGAGCCACTTTGCAGAGGAGGGGTGGGAGACACCTGCGTTCCTGTATCGCGGCAAGTCCGACGGGGCGACCTACGGCGCGCGCCGCGGTGTCACAGTCGTCTCCATCGAAGGGGCACTGGGGCTTGATTTTCGTGGTGTTGTACTGGCAGGGCTGCGGCCTCTGGGCGCACATGATAAAGCAGGGTGCTTGTCCGAGTTTCAGGAAGCGTCGCCCGAGGAGCTGCCGCAAAAGTTGGAGGCGTATCAAAAATGCGTCAATCTGCTCTATACGGCGTGCACAAGGGCAAAAGACGAGCTGACCGTGATACTCTCTGCGCCTGAAGGGGCGTCTGTCTATATGGATCTATTGCGGCGCGCGCTGGGCGGTTGAAGAGCGCTGTTCGAGAAAGGGCATGGTGTTGCAGATGTCGGGCAACAGAGAAATTTTGGCAAAACATATTGTTGATCAATTTGTTCAGGCAATCTCCGGCACGGATCGGGAGCAGTGGGTGGGATGCAACCCCGAGGATTGTATCTTTGTTGGAAAGCTCTCTCCGCAGGGGACGATGGACAGTTTCTCCTCAAGCGTACAGATCAAGCAGCTTGGTGTTGACTTCCGTATTCCAAAGCAGGATATCGGACGGGCTGCTTTGCAGATATTTCCGCAGGGGCGCTTCTTTTTTCGGGTATTGCCGTCGCTGGTTCAGCAGCAGAAGGCCTTTCTGGAGAACTTCAACGAGACATTTACCGCATCCTCCTATGATGATTTTTCAACACTTATGAAAGCCTTGGAATCAGGTGCGCTGACGGGAGAGATGCAGGCGCATCGCGTCCGTCTCCTGCCCGTTTATGAGTATATTGCCATTGACCGCCGTCAGGAGTCGCTCAAAGTGCGGATTTCGGATCTATACAATCCGGCGGTGGACGCCGGGAGTGTGTCGCAGGATTCGCCATTTTACGATGCGCTGCAGCGGCAGGTGGATGCGCTCTGCATGGAGGCGAAGGAACGCAAGGGCTTTATGCCGTGCCAGTTCCGTGACAAGGTAAAGCTGACAGATCTGCTCTCTGAGACTGCGTGGCAGACGTACATCGACAAACAATGCGCACATGAGGAGATCGATATGCTCCCGCGCTTTGACTATTGCCTGCGTGTGGCGCTCAAAGGACATGGGGATATGCTCTCGGTCAGAGTTGCACTGAGCAACGAAACGCCGTGGGAGGATGAAAGCGCCGGCTTTGGCATGGCTGAGTCGAAGGGGGATCGATACCGTATCCCCACACTCTTTCATGCAGGTCTGAAGGTGCGTTATATCAATACAGCACCTGTGCCGCTTACCTTGGACTATTTTGAAGATGACTATAAATATGATCCGCTCATCTACGCGCTTGGCAACAACTGCAATGCAGTTCATGATTCTCTGCGCAGCGAGCTCAAAACAACACAGGTGCCATATTTCATACAGAACCGTTTGAAGACCAATGACCGCATGGCGATCCGCTTTGTGGATCTGATCGATGAGCCTGTAAAAACCCTGCACGGAATCCATGACGAGATGCAGAAGGAGCTGCAGCGTTGGAGAGATGATTTTGCGCAACGTAAAGATGCGCTCACAGAGACGGGGCGCAGACAGTTCGATGGCGAGATTGCAGGCTTTGCAATGGAGATCAGGCGCTTTGCACTGGGGCTTATGCTCATTGAGAATTACAATATGATGCGCGATGCCTTCTGCTACATGAACGAGGCGTTTTTGTCGGTGGCGAGGCACAAGGGGTATGACAGCTGGCGCCTGTTCCAGATTGTATTTATTGTTTCGTTGCTGTTGGATATTGCCGCGCATGAGCTGGAGCTCGATGAGGAGGTGCGCGCCAAGGCAAAGACGGACGCCGTTGATGTTCTGTATTTTCCGACCGGCGGCGGCAAGACGGAGGCCTTCCTGGGCGTTCTCGTGTTCAACCTGTTCTTTGACCGCATCCGTGGAAAGGAATGCGGTGTTACGGCGCTGCTGAAGTATCCGCTCCGCCTTCTCTCAGTGCAGCAGGTTCAGCGTGTTGCAAACATCCTTGCCGCTGCCGAGGGCATCCGCCGGAAAGAGGAATTGGGCGGCAGCCCCTTCAGTCTTGGATACTATGTCGGAGACGGCAATACGCCGAACCGGATTCGTCCGGAGGACGAAAAGCGCCTGCTGGAATCCTCGCAGGAAGAATTGGACGGAGCACACAGACTGCTCGATGTCTGTCCGTTCTGTGGTGGGGCAACGGTGCACGTTGTCTATGATGCACAGGCGCATTCGCTCTTTCACGTATGCAACGGGGCGGCGTGTGCATCCGGCGGCAGGATTCCCCTCTATATGGTGGATCATGATATCTACCGCTATCTTCCGTCCGTCATCATCTCTACGGTAGACAAGCTCACTGCGCTTGGCTTTAACGCGAACTTTCATAACTTCCTCTATGGTGTGGAGCGTGAATGCCCGCTGCACGGATATACGGCGCAGCGGAAATGTCTCGTTCCCGGCTGCACCTGCAGCGCGTCAGACTATCGTAAAGTATCCATGAAGGATCCGGCACCGACGCTGATGATTCAGGACGAGCTTCACCTCATTCGGGAGTCTCTTGGCGCATACGATGCGCATTATGAGACCCTGCTGGCATATTTTATCGAGCATCTGTCCGGCTGCAATAGGGGGATCAAGGTGATCGGTGCGACGGCGACGATTTCCGCCTATGCGCAGCAAGTGCACCATCTGTACTGCAAGGAGGCGATTCGCTTTCCCGCAGCCTCGCCTTATCTCGATCACAACTTTTACTCCTTTGTGGATCCGAACGATATCAGCCGTATCATCATCGGCTACGCCCCGTTCGGCAAGGCGGTTGTCAACAGTGTTGCATACTCCCTGCAATATCTGAAACGCATTGTATGGCACCTGTCCAAGCATCCGGAGGAGGTGCTGGCGCTGCCGGATTTTCGGGCGGAGGGAACCGATGAAGAGCAGCGCAGGGCGGTCTATGAGCTCCTCAATGATTATTGGATGATCTTGGAATACAACAATGTCAAACTGGAGAGCAATCGCGTCCTTCAGGCACTCGAGGATCCGATCAACACGGAACTCGAGCAGGAGGGGGTCCAACCCCTCCTTGCGAAGAAGATGACGGGGGATGATTCCTTCCAGGAGGTACGCGAGACGCTCTCGTCGATCGAGCATGCGAAGGATATGCAGACGCTTGATTTCAATATGATTGCAGCGACGAGCATGATTTCGCACGGCGTGGATGCAGACCGGTTCAACCTCATGCTGTTCTACGGCATGCCCGGGAATACGGCAGAGTACATCCAGGCATACTCCCGTGTCGGGCGGAAACATACCGGCATCGTCATTGATATCATGCGTCCTTCGCGTGAAAAGGATCAGAGCTATCTGCGCAATTTCATGAAATTTCACGAATACAAGGATATTCTGGTCGACTCTGTTGCCATCAACCGTTGGGCGACAAAGGCGGTCACGCAGACGCTGCCCGGCATCGTATCGAGCCTGCTCCTCAACCACTATCGCTATCTCCTGCAAGACGCGCGGGGGATGGAGGATATATCGCAGTTTGGACAGCTCCAAACCGCAATTCGTGAGGAGCGGATCACGGCGGACGAAATCAAGGAACACGTCTATGGCATCTACCAATGTTCCGATCATCACGGAGCGGTCGGGACACTCTATCGGCAGACGATTGACCGCAGTGTTGACAGTCTCTTTGAGGCGCTCCGAAACGGTGCATTTGACAGAAAACTGTATATCACGAAGGCGTTTGAATCCTGCTACTTCAAGGTGATGCTCAGTCTGCGTGATACGGACAAGCAGCTCATAGTAGCGATGGAATAGGAGGAGAAGGATGGCTTCCAATCGGAATCATATGCGGCGGGGTGTGCATCAGGCGATGTATAAATATCTGCCCGGCTGCTGGGCGGATTTTACCATCGGCGGCGGTGCGAATTATGCAGTTCATGTGGAGCATTGGAACAGTATGCGCCTGGAGGGGATCAATCAGAAGCGCCTGCTGCGCGTGGTGAGTCAGCGCGTGCAGGCATTCCAAAATGCAAGCCCCATAGGCGCAGCTGCCATTGTGAACTTTGCCTCACGGATTGATGAGGAAAATTATTTCGTCCTCACGCCAAAGGTCAGCGAAACGGAACGTGCCATTGTCACCTCGGTGAATCCTCTGCTCTTTGTCTGCAGCGCCTGCGGCAAGGTGCACCGCTATCGGAATGCGGAGGAATTCCGCCGCAGAAGGGATGATCGGTGCAGCGCCTGCGGCAGGAACGTGAAGCAGCTGAAGCTGCTTGCCTTCTGCAAATGCGGTTATGCGGACGGGCTTCCCATGCCCAAATGCAAAGAGCATGGCAGCAAATATATCGTGCGGCGTTCCAGCGGCTTTGATTTTGTGTGCAGCCGATGCGGGAAGAAGGCGGGATTTGCCTTTTCATGCCCTGTATGCAAGGAAAAACTCACCATCAAGCCGGCACTCGACTCGGCGCATTATTTCCCGTTCACACTATCATTGATCGACCTGTTGGATAAGCGCAAGGACAGCCTTCTGGATTCCGAGGATGATTGGCGCGGTGAGAAGGTGGTTCTCGCGCAATATTTCGGCTTCATCGGCGCGAAGGAGTATCAGAGCATCACGGATGCGGGCAAAATTCCGCAGAGCGAGGAGCTTGCGCAGCGGCTGGAAAAGGAGGCCGAAGATCTGCGCGGTATGGGGATACCGGAGGAGTTCGTCGCACAGATTCTGGAGGGGAAGCGCCGCAGCGATTCGAGCGGGAAGATCCTGCAGGCGGTGGAACGCGTGGGACAGGTTCTTTCGCTTTCTGCGGCAGAGGACATCACGCCGCTTGCAGAGGAGATTCTGGAGTACGATGAACTCGTCCGTGCCAAGGAGGTGATCTCGCTCTCTGAGGCGGAAATGGCTGCCGAGACGCTTCGGGATGGGATTCGCCCCGACTATACCACGCCTGCGGAGGAGATGGGATTCTCCCGCGTGCAGCTCTGCTCGGGCGTCCCCGTTGTCTTTGCTGCATACGGGTATACGCGCAAGGAGCGCGAGTGCTCTGCCGGCGTCAGGCTGCATGGGTTCCCGCAGGAGATGGAGAAGAAGAATATCTATGCGCACCGTCTGGAAACCGAGGGCATCCTGTTCGAGTTGGATCGCGCACGTGTACTCGACTGGATGCTGGAGAACAAGCAGATCCTGCCCGAGGATGCTCCGCGCGAGCGGAGCGAGGAGCGTCTGAAAATATGGTTCATGGATCATGTCCGCCTTGCCTACATTGAGCCTTTTACAGAGATTGATACATCCCGGCAGGACGGGACGATCACGAAGAGTGTATACACACTGCTGCATAGCATTTCCCACGCGCTCATATATGAGGCGGCAGAAATCTGCGGACTGGACAGGAGCTCGCTTGCGGAGTATCTGTTGCCGAATGTTCCGGCAGTCTTTATTTACTGCTCCAACACACAGGGGTTTCACATGGGCGCGCTCCACAGTGCGTTTCAGGGGCATTTTGACCGCTGGTTGCGGCGCGCACGTGAGCGCTCGGCGCACTGTATCTTTGATCCGGTCTGTATCGATCAGGAAAAGGCCTGCGCAGGCTGTCTCTTCCTCAACGAGGTATCCTGCCAGCATTTCAACAAGGATTTGGACAGAAGTTTTCTCTGCGGACGATTCGATCATGAGCAGCAGAACAAGCAATTCGGATTTTGGGAGGATAGATAATGGCTGTCATGCACCCCGCACAGCTTCCGCCGGGAAGTTGTACCTATTCGGAGGAGGCGTTTTATCGTGCGTGCAGAGAGCAGCTGCCGGAGAACTGTCATGTATTTCACTCCGTCCGCTGGTACACGACCAATCCTCAGGGGCGGCGGGAGGACAGCGAGTGCGACTTCCTGATCGTACACCCGAACTATGGGTTTCTCTGCATCGAGGTAAAAGGCGGCAGCGGGATGCGCATCGAAGACGGTTCGTGGTATCTTGCGGACAGCAGCGGCGAGCGCAGATTGAAACGCTCTCCCTATGCACAGGCCGAGGCAAGCATGTGGTTTTTCAAGCAATACTATGAAGAGGAGAGCGGCAGACAGTTTAACGGAGTCTTCGGCTCTGCGGCAGCGTTTCCCAACTATGTGATTCCCGCCGTCCTCCACGTCAGCGCGCCGCGGGAGACGAGCATCGATCTGGCGGATATGGGGAATCTGCGCAAGCGCATCACGGAGATCTTCCAGTACTTTCAGACAACGCGCACGAACGGCTTTCTGTCCGATCATACACGGAAACTCCTGCTTGCCCTGATCAATAAGAGAGTCGCCCTTTCTGTTTCGGCGGGCGCGCTGCTACGGGACAAGGATCGTGAATTCGCGCGCATGGATATCGTTCAGGATGCGGTTCTTGACCTCCTGGTGCACTATCCGCGCGCGTTTATTGTGGGTGGCGCAGGTACGGGAAAGACTTGGATCGGACTGAAGAAGATGCGCCGCTGTATTCTGGGCGGCGGACGCGCGCTGTATCTCTGCTACAACAGGGCGCTGGCAGAATATATATCCGGGATGCTTTCGGATGAGCGTGCCGCATGCCACACATTGGACTCCTTTGCGTTCTCCATCCTGAAGGAGCGGGCGGCAGAGGCTCCCGAGGTGAACGGCTGCAGAGAATACGGTGCGCTTCTTGGGGAATTGCCGGAGCTGCCCCGTTACGATCTTGTGGTGGTTGATGAGGCGCAGGACTTTACGGAGGACTGGGCGTACTGCGCCAATCTCCTGTGCAGGGAGGCGGGCTCACTGTATGTCCTTTACGATGCGGCGCAGAATCTGTTTGGGCGAAATTTTGGCAGCGAGTTCTATATTGATGGAGCGCCGTTTGTCCTGCGGTATAACATACGGAACACCGCCAGTATCTATTCGCATGCACAGGAACAAACGGGGCTTGGCATGGATACGGTTGCCAATGCGTTGGAGGGGGTTGCCCCTGAGTGCAGACGGTTTTCGCGAAAGAGAGAGGCGATCCACTTCATCGACAGCACCATCCATAAATTGGTGAATAAAGAGGGGATTTCCCCGGAGAAGATCGTGCTTCTGAGCAACCGCAGGAAGGAAAAATCCATTCTGGCTGCCGTGGAGTCTGTTGGCGGACATCCGATCTGTGCGGATCGGGGGCTAACACAGGCGGAAGATATTGCATATCGTACCATACAGGGGTTCAAGGGGCTGGAGTCGGACATTGTGATTTATATCAATCATACATATAAAAATGAACCTCAAACCGACCGGTACCGCGCGATGCTGTATACGGCTGAGACGCGGGCACGCTTTTATCTGTATGTATTGAACTTCGAGGATACAGGAGTGACTGATGACGATGTATGAGTATTGTCCGGTTTTTGCATGTGAGACGGAGGCTCGATGAAACGCAAGGTTCTGTTGATCGAGCCGGACTACAGGAATAAATATCCCCCCATGCCTCTGATGAAGCTGGCGACGTATTTTCGACGTCTGGGCGATGATGTGCGGTTCTTCAAGGGGGATTTGCGCGACTTTTCCGCAGAACTTCTCGCCGAGGAACTCTATGCACAGCTGGAAATGCCGGCGTTGGCGCCTCACTTCGAGCTGCTCAAAAAATATATCAAGACAGGACGGACTGCTGTCCTCGCAGAGCTCCCCTTTGCAGGGGACGAGGCTGCAACGGAGCTTGCCGGAGGCTATCATCGCCGCTATCGACGGAAGGACTATACGAAGTTCGATCTCGTTGCCGTGACGACGCTGTTTACGTTCTATTGGAGCAAGACCGTTGATACCATCAACTTCTGCAAACAATTCATGGCAGAGGGCGGTCGTTTGCTGGTCGGAGGAATCGCAGCGACAATCCTCCCGGAGTATATGAAGGCAGAAACAGGCATTGATCCGATTCAGGGGCTTCTGGATCGGCCGGGCATGATAGACCACGATAATGATGTCGTAATTGATGCCTTGCCGCTGGATTACTCCATTCTCGAGGAGATCGACTATGTCTATCCTGCGCAGGATGCCTATTTTGGATACATGACGCGAGGCTGTGTCCGAAATTGTCCCTTCTGCGCGGTCAAGACGCTGGAGCCGAAATATAAGGCATATCTTGGCATTGCAGAGCAGCTGCATTATACCGCAGAGCATTTTGGTGAGCGCCGGGATTTGCTGCTCATGGACAATAATGTGTTTGCCTCTCCTCGTTTTGCGGATATCGTGGATGAAATTTGCGCGCAGGGATTTCAGAAGGGGGCGTCGTATCTGCCGCCAAGTCCGTATGATGTTGCTGTCCGAAATCTTCGGCGCGGGTATAATGTACGAGGGTATCTCAGAAAGGTACTCGCGCTCTATGAGCAGCTGGAACATCGGCTCGGGGAGGCGGAGGCGGCGTTTCGGGAGGCGCGGGAACAGGCAGGTCTCCTGTATCTGCATACGGCCTCTGCTGCGGCTGTACTTTCCTTTGACGATACGGCACGTCCTCTCTATGAAAAGTATTTCAAGCGGAAGCTGCGTCAGCGGTCTCTTGATTTTAATCAGGGGCTGGATGCACGCCTTGTGAATAGGGAAAAAATGGAGCGGCTTGCAAAGACCGCTATCCGTCCGCTGCGCATTGCGTTCGACCACTACGAGGAGCGGGAGGTCTATGTGCGGGCGATTGAAATGGCGGCAGCGTGTGGAATCCGACACATGTCAAACTATCTGCTCTATAACTACGAAGATCGCCCCGAAGAACTCTATGAGCGGATGCGGATCAATGTGGAACTGTGTGAGCAGCTGGATGTCCGCATCTACTCCTTCCCCATGAAATACCATCCGATTCGCGACCCGAATTACTTTCGCAATCGGGATTTTATTGGTACGTACTGGAATCGCAAATTCATCCGTGCCATTCAGGCCGTATTGAATGCCACAAAGGGGAAAATCGGACGCGGAAAATCCTTCTTTGAGGAAGCTTTTGGCAAGGATTTGAATGGTTTTTTTGATATTCTCTGGATGCCGGAGGCGTTTATTATTGAACGCTCTCGCTATAAGGATACGCTTACACGAGAATGGCGGGACGCCTTTCAGGGGCTTGGCAGAGCAGCGCGGTCGGAGGCGGAGCATATCATCGCACAGAATGATTTCTCGGAGGCTGTAGTGACGGCGGTGTGCCGAAAAGAAGTGAGGGCGGTTCTTCGTTACTATATGATTCCGAAAAAACGAGGGTAATCTGAAGCGGGAGAATGCTTCAGATTACCCTCATTTTCTTTTGAAAAAGATCACACGTCGAGCATCGCGCGGACGGCGTCGTTGATCATGGCTTTGTGCCGCGCACCGTCCTCGTCCTTGTTCGGGATCTCGGTGAATGTCGATCCCTTGATGCGCGCGTGCAGATAGGTGCCGCGCTCGAACGGGTGGCACATGTCGTTGCGGCAGGCGAGGATGGAGGTGGGGATGTGCAGGTCTTGCAGTACGTCGATGCTTGGGATGGGCGTCTGCGGCGGGAGGATCAGATATTTCTCCCAATATCTAAGCCTGCAAATAAAAAGTCAAGCCCCTAGATGAAAAAAGATGAGGAGTTGTGGCAAGTGGAATTTGAGCAACACAAATAGGCCGCCGCGGGAGCGCCGACCGAAGGGGCTGCAATGAAATGCTATTCTTGTTCTTGGGAAAGGCCCGCTAAGTATTCATTCACGCGCCCGTAGTAGATGCGCAGGAACTTATTCGCTCCTGCCGTCATATAGACGTAGTAAGGCTTTCCTTCGGCGCGCTTCTTATCCATAAAGTTGTAGACCGGATCATCGGGAGAGCGCATCAATAGACCTG
>CAUVFG010000022.1:0-13796 GCA_963551125.1 uncultured Selenomonas sp.
CACTTGAAAGAGCTGTCTGCGGACGGCTCTTTTTCATCAGGTGTTCGATAGCTTCTATTTATACAGTATGTACTTTACTAATAATGTATCCGTGCGATATAATGACACACGTTATATTATCACTGTGCAGGGCGGGGACTCTGCGAAAGTATCAGAATGGGGGAATCATATTTATGGAAATGCTGTTGGGCTTTATCGTCCTGCTCGTCTGCCTGATTGTCGGCGTGCGGCACGGCGGACTCGGACTCGCTGTCATCAGCGGATTCGGTCTTGTACTCTACACGTTCGTCTTCGGCTATGAGCCGGGCAAGCCGCCGGTCGATGTCATGCTCATCATCCTCGCGGTGGTGACGTGCGCGGGCTTCCTGCAGACTTCGGGTGGTCTTACGGTCATGCTGAAGTATGCGGAGAAGTTCCTGCGCAAGAATCCGAAGCATGTCACGATCCTCGCGCCTCTGACAACGTGGTTTCTGACGGTGCTCTGCGGCACAGGGCACGTTGTCTACACGATGTTCCCGATCATCTACGATATCGCGATCAAGCAGGGCATCCGTCCCGAGCGTCCGATGGCAGTTGCATCCGTCGCCTCGCAGATGGCGATCTGCGCCTCGCCCGTGTCGGTGGCTGTCGTCTCGATGGTCGCGTTCCTCTCTGCCTCGGGACATGAGTTCAACGTGTTCCAAGTGCTCTCGGTCTCGATTCCTGCGACGGGCTGCGGCGTGCTCTTTGCCGCGCTCTGGAGCTATCGCCGCGGCAAGGATCTCGATCAGGATGAGCGGTTCCAGGAGTTCATCCGCGATCCTGAGAACAAGAAGTATGTCTATGGTGAATCGGAGACTCTCCTTGGCAAGGAACTGCCGAAGGAGTACTACCGCGCCATGTATATTTTCTTTGTCGGTATCATTGCAATCGCGATTCTCGGCAACTTCCCCGAGCTGCTGCCGAAGTTCCCGCCGAAGCCGGATGCAGCGCCAAAGGCGATCTCGATGGTTGTTGTCATTCAGATGGTGATGCTGCTCGTGGGGGCTGCTATTCTCGTCAGCTGCAAGGTCAAGGCGAAGGATGTCGGCAACTCGCAGGTGTTCCGCTCGGGCGTTGTGGCGCTCGTCTCGGTCTACGGCGTTGCGTGGATGGCGGACACGTACTTCATGAATCACATCGGCTTCCTCAAGGAGTTCCTCGGCTCTGCCGTGCAGAACTATCCGTGGGCATACGCCGTTCTCGCATTCCTCACGTCGAAGCTCGTGAACTCACAGGGCGCGGCGATTGCGATCGTTGTGCCGATGGCACTGAACGTGGGCATGGATCCGATCCTCGTACTCTCGTTCATCTCGGCGTGCTACGGTTACTTCTTCCTGCCGACGTATCCGTCCGACCTCGCGTGCATCGGGTTTGACCGCTCGGGCACGACGCGCATCGGCAAGTATATCCTGAATCACTCGTTCATGATTCCGGGGCTCATCGGTGTCAGCTCGGGCTGCTGCGTTGGCTACGTTGTCGCACATCTGATTTTCTGAGCGATTCCTATGAAAAAAGGATTGCTGCAAAATGCGGCAATCCTTTTGTATGTGTTCTCAGAGCATGGTGTGATCGGGCTGGTGGCTGAGGATGTCCTTGCTGAACTCGATGAAGGACTGGGCGGCGCGTGAGATGTAGCGGTCGCGCTTCCATGCGAGCCCGACATCGACGTAGACGGGGGTCGCAAGGGGAATCGCGCGGATGCCCGGTGTGTCGCGCACAATCATATCGAGCAGGAAGGCGATGCCGACGCCGCTCGCGACGAGCCCCATGATGGTGACGACCTGATTCGACTCGAGCACGATGTTCGGCGTGACACTTGCCGTCTTCATCTTTTGCAGCATCGTCTGCCGCAGGAACGAGCCCTCCTTGAGCATGATGAGGCTGTGCTCCTCAACGTCCTGCAAGGTGATCGCTTTGCGTGCGGTAAGGTCGCTGTCCTCGGGGACGCAGCAAACAATCTGACTGCGTGCCATCGGGAGCAGCTGCAGGTTCGGCGATGTGTCGGGGATGATGATGATGCCGAAGTCCAGCTCGTCGCGTTCGAGCTGCTCGCGGATGGCAACGGAACCCTCCTCGTGCAGATAGACATCGAGATGTGAGTAGCGGCGCTGAAAGCTCGAGAAGATTTTCGGGAAGAGGTAGGCGCCCATCATCGGCGGGATGCCGATCTTGATCGTACCCTTCTGCAGCTGCTTGTAGTCATTCACCTCGAGTACAGCGTCCTGGATGTTGCGCAGTGCCACCTCGACGCGCCCGAGGAAGACCGTGCCCTCGGGCGTCAGCGAGAGCTGTTTCTGGCTGCGGTCAAAGAGCTGAATACCGAGCTCGGCTTCGAGTTTCTTGATTGCGACGGTGATGTTGGGCTGGGAGACGCGGAGGCGTTCGGCGGCACGCGTGATGTTTTTCAGGCGGCTCGCCATTTGGAAATATTCCAACTGCCGTAGTTCCATGTGACCATCCTCCTAATAATTTTTCTTTATGCGCTGTCTATTATATCATATTTTCAATGAATGTATGATAGGATAATATAAATTTATTGAAAAAATTTCTTTAACTTTTTCTGAGTTTTTTTCAAAAAGAGGTAGGATTTTTCGGGGAGTTATGGAATACTATAGGAAGATGTGGACGTGTATCTGATGGATCAGATATCTATGCGTCTGCTCATCGAGAGAAATGGAATGGGGGCTTTTGCTTTGGAAAAATCAACGGTCATCGGGATTATCATGGGGCTCGTCTCGGTCTTTGTTGGTATGATCTTGAAGGGGGCACCGCTGACGGCGCTCAATAACCCGGCGGCGTTCCTCATCATCATTGGCGGTACGTTCTCGTGCTTGTTCATTGGATTTCGCATGGAGCAGTTGGGAAATTTTTTCAACCTCATCAAGAAGACATGCCAAGTTCCCAAATTGCAGGAAAAGGGACAGCTCGTACAGCAGTTCATCGAACTGTCGCAGATTGCACGCCGTGAGGGTATCCTCGCGCTTGAGAGCAAGGCACAGGAGATCCAGGATCCGTTCTTCCGCACGGGTCTTGGCATGGTCATCGACGGTATGGATCCGGACTTCGTCGGCGATGTTCTGGATGCCGAGCTCGCGATCATGCAGGAACGTCATGCCGAGGGACGTTCGATGTTCACACAGGCGGGTACTTACGCACCGACGCTCGGCGTTCTGGGCGCCGTTGTCGGTCTGATCGCGGCACTCGGCAACCTGAACGATATCGACAAGCTCGGTCACTCGATTGCAGCGGCGTTCGTTGCGACAATTCTCGGTATCTTTACGGGATATGTCCTGTGGCATCCGTTCGCGAACAAACTCAAGATTATATCGGAGCACGAGGTCAGCCAGAAGCGCATGATCATTGAGGGAATTCTCTCTCTCCAGGCGGGGGATTCCCCGACGGCGATTGAGGCGAAGCTTATGGTCTTCATCCCGCAGACGGAGCGTGAGGCGCTGAAGGGAGAGGGCTGATATGGCGAGAAAGAAGCGTGGGAAGCCCCATGACGAGGAACTCAACGAGGCTTGGCTTCTGCCCTATTCGGATCTGATGACGCTGCTGCTCGCGCTCTTCATCGCTCTCTTTGCGATGTCGCAGACAGATGCCTCGAAGATGCAGGCGCTTGCACAGGCGTTTACGGCGGCATTCAATATGGGCGGTCCATCGTTCTTCTCCGGCATGGGACCGTCGACGTCGATCAACTCTGCAACAACCACGGGTCAGGACAATGCGAACAATGCCTATATGCAGGAGAATCAAAATCTGCGTGAGGCGCAGGAGAAGATCGAGCAGTATGTAAAGGAAAACAATCTGCAGGATCAGGTATCGACGGAGCTGTCCGAGGAGGGACTGATGATCCGACTGAAGGAGAAGGCGCTCTTCGCCTCCGGCTCAGCTGCCCTTGAGGGGCAGGCGGAGCAGATTGTACCTGTGATTGCGAGTCTCCTCGCGTCGCTCCCCGAGCGCGTGACGATCTCCGGACATACGGATAATGTGCCGATCTCTACGGCGCAGTTCCCATCGAACTGGGAGCTGAGTTCCGCACGTGCGGTGAGTCTTATGCGTGGTCTGATGGGTGCGCAGCCGTCACTGAACCCCGCGCGGTTCAGTGCGCTAGGCTACAGTGAGTATCGTCCGATTGCATCGAATGATACGGCGGAGGGGCGCGCGCAGAATCGCCGCGTCGAGGTGTTCATTGCGCGCAGTATGCGCTTTAGTCAGGAGGACTCGATCAGCGCATCGGATGGGAAGGTAAAGACGAGTGCAAGTGCGCCGTCGAATGCAATGCCGACGGCGACAGGGCAGACATCTCCTGCGGGTACGGCACCGATGGGTGCGGAACAGCGTCCTGCGCCAAGCACGCCGGCGCTGGTACCGACACCGTTGCAACACTGAGCATAGGGAAAAGGATTTGAAAGGGGCTATTGCGGGTGCAATGCCCCTTTTTTGTATCAGTGACGGGAGGCTTTATGATCCTCGGAATCGGCAGTGACATTATCCACATTCCGCGCGTCGCACGTGCGATTGAGACCCCGCGCTTTCTCGAACGCGTCTATACGGCACAGGAACGCGCCTACGCTGCATCACGGGGCAAGGGTATGGCGGCAAGTCTTGCCGCGCGATTTGCGGGCAAGGAGGCCGTGCTCAAGGCGTTTGGCACGGGGCTACGCGATGGGCAGATGCAGGATGTGGAGATCCTGCCTGATGCACTCGGTGCACCCACTGTGCACCTCAGTGGACATTTTGCGCGTCTTGCGGCAGATATGGGCGTAAAGCACGTGTGGATCACGCTCTCTCATGAGCGCGACTACGCGACGGCATATTGTATATTGGAGGGTCAGCGATGAATGTATCGTTTGCAGCGGATATGCGCCGAATTGATGAGGCTGTGGTCAAGGACTACGGTCTGCCCGCCATTGCTCTGATGGAGAATGCGGGGCGTCGGACGGCGGAGGAGGCTGCCGCGATGATTGGCGGCGCAGAGGACAAGGCGTTCGTTGTTTTTGCGGGTGGCGGGAACAACGGTGGTGATGCCTTTGCTGCAGCGCGCCATCTCATGAATATGGGCGCGCGTGTGAAGCTGTTCTTCACGGGAGAGGAGGGACGCATGGGGGAGGCGGCGCGCGCGATGTACGATGCACTGCGCGCAATGGGTGTGGAGATCCGTCCGCTTGCAAGTGATCGGGACTGGGATCGGCTGCGCGTCTCGCTGCGCTTTGCCGATGCCATTGTGGACGGTATCCTCGGGACGGGGGTACGTGGTGAGCTGCGTGCGCCCGCCCTGCGCCTGATCGAGGAGATCAACGCGGCGGCAAAGCCCTTGATGGCGATTGATGTGCCGAGTGGGGTGGAGGCGGACACGGGGCGGATCACGTCTGCTGCCGTGCGCGCGACGCGGACGCTCGCGCTCGGGCTGCCGAAGGTGGGGCATCTCCTCGGCGCAGGGGCGAATGCGGCGGGGGAGCTGCTTGTTGACGATATCGGAATTCCTCATGCGCTCCTCGAAGGGGAGGAGCTGCGTCAGTCGCTTATCACGCGCGAGACGGCGGCGAAGCTCCTGCCCGCGCGTGCGCGCGATGCGCATAAGGGCAGCTGTGGGCGCATCCTCGTCGTCGCCGGCTCGCTTGGCATGACGGGGGCAGCGGCGCTTGCGGCGGAGGCGGCGCTCAGGATCGGCGCGGGTCTCGTGACGCTCGCCGTGCCCGAGCGCATCTATCCCGTGCTCGCGGCGAAGCTGACGGAGGCGATGGTCGTGCCCATCCCCGACGATGGGACGGGATATTTCGGCGGGATGAAGGCGCTTGAGGCAGGACTTGCGCTCGCACAGAAAATGGACGCGGTGCTCGTGGGACCGGGGCTTGGACGCAAGCCGGAGACGAGCGAATTCGTCCGTCTCTTCGCCGCCGATGTGAAGGCACCGCTCGTCATGGATGCGGATGCGATTGCGGTGTTCACGGGGCATCTCGACGCGCTGCGCGATCTGCCGCAGGTGCCGATTCTGACGCCGCATCTTGGGGAGTTCGCAACGCTCCTCGGCAAGGAAATGGATGTGATTGAGGATGATCTGCTCGGCGTGGCACGCGAGGCGGCACGCGCGCAGCAGGCGGTCTTTGTCGTGAAGAGTGCGTGTACGATCGTGGTCTATCCCGATGGGGATGCGTTCTTTACGACGGTCGGCAATGCGGGGATGGCGACGGCGGGCGCGGGCGATGTGCTCGCGGGCACGATTGTGGGGCTGATGCGTCAGATGGAAAGCGGGATGACGCCGCTTGTCGGCGTGTATGCGCACGGACGCGCGGGTGACCTCGCGTACGAGCGCAGCGGCAATGGGCTTGTGGCGGGCGATATTCTGGAGCTTCTGCCGCGCGCGCTGAAGGAACTGACGAATACAACAGTATAAGTTTACGGTGCAAGTCCCACGCGAACGCTTAGTTGCGCAATCGACCGCGTGCTTGTATGCTTAAATACCGGCGGAATTCTTAAACGCGCTGCGCTTGAACGAAAGAAATCCGCCGGGGCATACCGCACGAGCGGTCAACGTCATCCAATCACACTTCGCTAACGCTCGTGCTCTTGGGACGTTTTCCCATACGACCTGTTTCCCAATCAGCTACGTCTTATGGACTTGCTTCTTGGACAGGTCAGTATTTCCTCGATTGCTCCACTAGGGTTCGCTTAGGGACTTTGCCTCGTACTGTGGCATTACATCGTTGACAAGTGTGCTCCATCGTACTATGATAGGACTACATTTTTTGTAGGAAAGAGGGCTTGGATTATGGCAAGAGTGGATATTGACTGGGGAAATCTGGGGTTTGGCTATCGCGCGCTGCCCGAGCGCTATGTGTCGAACTATGCAGACGGCGCGTGGGATGCGGGCGGGCTGACGTCCGATGCGACGGTTGTGCTCAGCGAGTGTGCGGGTATTCTGCACTACTGTCAGGAGGTCTTTGAGGGACTGAAGGCGTACGAAACGGCAGACGGTCATATTGTGACGTTCCGACCTGATCTCAACGCAGAGCGCATGTATCATTCGGCGGCGTATCTTGAGATGCCGTCGTTCCCCGAGGAGCGCTTTCTCGAGGCGGTGGAAGCGGTGGTTGCGGCGAATCGCGACTATGTGCCGCCCTACGGTTCGGATGCCTCGCTCTATCTGCGCCCGCTGATCTTCGCGACAGGTGAGGTGATCGGCGTGAAGCCGGCGGATGCGTACCAGTTCCGCCTCTTTGCGACGCCCGTGGGACCTTATTTCAAGGGCGGCGCGAAGCCTGTGCGGCTCTGCGTGAGCGACTTTGACCGTGCGGCTCCGCACGGCACGGGGCACATCAAGGCGGGGCTGAACTATGCGATGAGTTTGCATGCCTATATGACGGCACATGCGGCGGGCTTCGATGAAAATATGTTCCTTGATGCGGCGACGCGCACCTTTGTCGAGGAGACGGGCGGTGCGAACTTCCTGTTCGTGACGAAGGATGGCGCGGTCGTGACACCGAAGTCCGATTCGATCCTGCCGTCAATCACGCGCCGCTCGCTCGTCTACATTGCCGAGCACATCCTCGGTATGAAGGTGGAGGAGCGTCCTATTGCCTTTGCGGAGCTGCCCGATTTTGCCGAGTGCGGCCTCTGCGGCACGGCGGCGGTGATCTCGCCCGTCGGCTCGGTGACACACGGCGATGAGGTGATTGCATTCCCAAGCGGGATGGAGCACATGGGACCCGTTCTGCAAAAACTCTATGACACGCTGCGCGGCATCCAGCTCGGGACGGTCGAAGCGCCCGAGGGGTGGATTCGCAAGATCTGCTGATAGAGGAAGCACTGATAAATTCAGCTGCACTATCTACGGGCATCTTTTTCGCCCGCTCAACGCCCGCAAATCCTCCACATAGCCTTTGCTATGCGTCCGGTTTGTCTTCTTGTTCGGACAAAAAATCTGCGCATATCTGGCGGACTTCATTTTATCAGCGATTCCTATAATTTCGTCTCTTTTGCAAGGAGTTTCTGCGTTATGCAGTCGCCCTTTGCGGAGGGACGAAATTTTTTTTTTGGAAGGAAGCAGGTCACAAGGATTTTCGATATTCGGAGAGAATTTGTAAAATAGTAGCGGCGATGCGCATGGGAAGGGCGTCGCTGAGGGATGTATTGAAGGATATACAAAGGGAAACGCTTGCCTTGGGGGTTCTTATGCCGCTTGATTTTACGATGCCGACGCAGTTTCGCGGCATCTTGTCGACCATCACGCCGCTGGATGTTCTCGATATCCTGATTGTGGCGTTCATTCTCTACCGCGTCTACGTTATGCTCGAGGACACGCGTGCAATCACGCTCGCAAAGGGCATCCTCGTTCTGCTTGGCGTGACGGTGGTGACAAGTTATTTCGAACTGCATGTAATCTCATGGCTCCTGCAGAAGTCTGTGACCTTGCTCTTTGTTGCGCTGCCGATCGTATTTCAGCCGGAACTTAGGCGCGCACTTGAGCACCTGGGGCAGGGGCGCTTTTTCCGTGCGGGCGGACTCCTGGATGATGAGGAGGCGCAGAGCACGATTCGTGAGATCCGCAATGCGGTGAAGATCCTATCGGCGAACAAGATTGGCGCATTGCTCGTCATCGAGCGCAATATGGGGCTGAATGACATTAGCGCAACGGGCATACAGATCGACGGACTCATTACATCGGACTTCCTGATGAATGTCTTCATCCCAAATACGCCGCTGCATGACGGCGCGGCAGTGATCCGCGGGAAACGTCTGATTGCGGCGGGCTGTCTTTTGCCGCTGACAGAGAACCGCAGTCTCTCGACGGAGCTCGGGACGCGGCACCGCGCTGCGATTGGACTCTCGGAGCAGTGTGATGCGCTCGTCGTGGTTGTGAGTGAGGAGACGGGGACGATCTCGATCGCCGAGAACGGGCGGATTCACCGTCATCTGGACGGAGATCAGCTGACACATATTTTGACGCCCGCCTTTGCATATGGGGCGCGTTCGTCGATTCTGGATATGATTCGGAGCTGGAGGAAGAAATGATGACGAGGCTTCGGAGTATTGTGCAGCACAACCTTCCCGCGAAGATTGCGGCGATCATTGTGGCGATCGTGCTCTGGCTCTATGTAATGAACGATCAGAATCCTGCGATTGACGGCAGCTATACCGTGCCTGTGACGATCGAGAATGCGCCGGATGGCTATCTGATGAATGCTTCTGCGGATACGGTGACGATCCGTGTGCGCGCTCCGCGCTCCTTCTTTGTTGCGGCAGACCGCAACGACTTCCACGCGCGTGTGAATCTCGCCGACTTCACGGAGGGAGACAAGGACTATACGGTTGAAACGACGATTCCGTACGGCTTTGATTTGCTGAGTGTGTCGCCGGACAAGGTTATGGTGAATTTGGATCGTCTGGTGCAAAAGACGCTCAAGGCAGAGCTGACCATCGGCGGCTCGCCTGCGGCGGGCTTTACGGTGGATAAGATTGTGCAGGACAGCGAAGCCGCGACGGTGGAGGGGCCGCGCAGTCTCGTCAATCAGGTTGTGCACATTGTGGGGCATATCAATTTGAATGGGCAGTCGAGCAACTATACGTCAAATGTGACGCTCTTTGCACTGAATGCCGATGGCCGTGAAGTCGCGGGGGTTACGTTGACCCCGTCCTTTATGGGGGTGACGGTGAGTCTCGCGCGTGGTCTTTCACGCAAGGTGGTCGAGGTGCAGGCAAAGGCGCAGAGTGATCTCCCGCCGCAGCTGAAGCTTGAGGGCATCACGGTGGAGCCCGCACGCATCGAGATTGCGGGCGCAGAGGATGTGATCAGCAAGATCTCGAGCATCAGTACGGAGGAGTTCTCTCTCGCAAATGTGCGTGAGACGGAGAAGCGACAGGTGCAGCTTGCGCTGCCTTCCGGTGTGACGGTGACGAACCCGAATGTGACGGTGGAGATTAAAGTTGGAGCAATGAAATGATTCGCGTGAAAAATCTGCGCGTTCCCTATGACGATACGCGCCCGCTTGCAGAAGCTGCAGCGGAGCGTCTGAATGTATCACCCTGTGCCGTGCACGGGGTGATTGTCGTTCATAAGGCGCTGGATGCGCGGCGCAGGCGCGGCGCGCCGATTGTGTGGGGCTATACCCTCGATATCTCTGTGGAGAAGGAGCGCGCTGTGCTCGCGCGGCTGCGGCGGGACAAAGATGTCATGCCCGCGCCGATGGAGGAGCGTCTTACAGTTCCGCATGTCGGGGACTGCGGCGTGCGTCCCGTGGTTGTGGGCTTTGGCCCTGCGGGGATCTTTGCTGCGTGGGTGCTTGCGCGTGCGGGTCTTGCGCCGCTCGTTTTAGAGCGCGGGCAGGATGTGGATCGGCGCACGGCGGATGTGGCGCGCTTCTGGCAGACGGGCGTGTTCGACCCCGCATCGAATGTGCAGTTCGGCGAGGGCGGGGCGGGGACGTTCTCGGATGGGAAGCTGACGGCGCGCAGCAATGACCCGCGTATGCACGAGATCATCGAGGCGTTCGTCGCGGCAGGCGCCCCCGAGGAGATCCGATATCTCCAAAAGCCGCATATCGGGACGGATCTGCTGCGACGCGTGGTGAAGCATCTGCGCTACGAGATCATCCGCATGGGAGGCGAGGTGCGCTTCGGTGCGCAGGTGACGGACGTGGAGCTGCGTGCAGGAGGGCTTGCGGCTCTGATTGTGAACGATGCGGAGCGGATTCCTACCGATGCCGCATTCTTCGGGATTGGACACTCGGCGCGTGACACATATGCGATGCTGCATGATGCGGGGCTCCGTATGGAGGCAAAGGCGTTTGCTATCGGCGTGCGCATCGAGCATGCGCAGGCGTTCATCGACCGCATGCAGTACGGTGCGGCAGCGGGCAGTCCACAGCTGCCCGTCGCCGACTATGCGATGACGTACCGCGACGAGGCGGGCGGGCGCGGCGTGTATTCGTTTTGTATGTGCCCCGGCGGCATGGTGGTCGCGGCGGCGTCGGAGGCGGGGCGGCTCGTGACGAACGGGATGAGCAACTATCGCCGCGACTCTGGGATAGCGAACAGTGCCCTGCTCGTGCAGGTGACGCCTGCGGACTGGGGCGGGGATGTGCTCGGCGGTATCCGCTTTCAGCGGGAGCTCGAGGAGCGTGCCTTTCGTCTTGGCGGCGGGGACTACCGTGCGCCCGTTCAGTCCGTCGGTGATTTCTGCGCAGGGCGGACGGGGACGCAAGATTTTGTCGTCACGCCGACGTATGCGCCGGGCGTGCGTCCTGCTGATCTGCGTGCGCTGCTGCCCCCTGTGTGCACGGCGTCGCTCGCGCGTGCGCTTACATTTTGGGAGGCGCGTGTACCGGGATTTGGAGCGGCGGATGTGCCGATGACGGGCGTGGAGTCGCGCTCGTCTGCGCCCTGCCGCATCCTGCGCGATCCACAGACGATGGAAGCGGTCTCTGCGGTGGGGCTGTACCCCATTGGCGAGGGCGCGGGCTATGCGGGCGGCATTATGAGCGCGGCACTCGACGGGCTGAAAGCCGCGCTTGCATTTTTAGGAAATATGAAGTAGATTATAAAGATAAAATAGCGATAATGTTTCAATAGGGGGCTGTTCATGGTGAGACTTTTTGGTACGGACGGCGTGCGCGGTGAGGCAAATACGGAGCTGACGCCGGAGCTGGCATATCATCTTGGGCGTGCGGCGACGCTCTACTTCGGTGCGCAGTCGGAGGTGCGCCCGCGCATCCTGATCGGACGCGATACGCGCATCTCGGGTGAGATGTTCGAGGCGGCACTGACATCGGGCATCTGCTCGGCGGGCGGTGTTGCACTCATTGCGGGGGTCGTGCCGACGCCTGCGGTCGCCTATCTCGCGCGCGAGCACAGGATGCAGGCGGGCATTGTGATCTCCGCCTCGCACAATCCGTTTCCCGACAACGGGATCAAGTTCTTCGGCGGAGACGGTTACAAGCTGCCGGACGCGGTGGAGGATGAGCTGGAGACGTTGGTTCGGCATTTGCAGCTGAATGACGATGCGGCGCGTCCGACGGGCAAGGCGATCGGCGTTGTGGAATACCGCGATGACCTGCTCAATCAGTACATTGACTATGTGGTTAGCACGTGCACGGAGCGGTTCGACGGCATGAAGATCGTGCTCGACTGTGCGAACGGCGCCGCCTACGAGGCGATGCCGAAGGTGCTGCGCCGCCTTGGTGCCGAGGTAAAGGTGATCCACGCGCTCCCCAACGGTGTGAACATCAACGACGGCTGCGGCTCGACCCATCTCGACTCGCTGCGCCGCACGGTGCTCGAGCGTCATGCAGACATCGGCATCGCGCACGACGGCGACGCGGATCGCTGTCTTTGCCTCGATGAGACGGGGGCGCTGATCGACGGCGACCACATCCTCGTTGCGTGCGTCTCGGAGATGATCCGTGCGGGGCGTCTGCCGCACAAGACGGTTGTGACGACGGTGATGGCGAACATCGGCTTCCACAAGGCAATCGCGGAGCTCGGCGGCCGTGTCGATGTGACGGCGGTCGGCGACCGCTATGTGCTCGAGTCCATGCGCGCGAACGGCTACAGCATCGGCGGTGAGCAGTCGGGGCACATCATCTTTGCCGAGCATGCGACGACGGGCGACGGACTCATCACCGCACTGCAGGTGCTTGCAGCGCTCTCCCGCACCGGAAAGAAGGCGTCGGAGCTGAATGCCATGATGACGACCTATCCGCAGCTCCTTGTGAATGTGCGCGTGAAGACAAAGGCGGGCTGGGAGGAGAATCCCGCGATCCGTGCCGCCATCGCAGAGGGCGAACGCATCCTCGGCAGCGAGGGGCGCGTGCTCGTGCGTCCCTCGGGGACGGAGCCGCTGATCCGCGTGATGGCGGAGGGCAGCGATCAGAACCAGCTCGAGGAGGTCTGCGGCGCGATCGTGGAGGTTGTGAAGCACGAGCAGGGAGAGGCGTAATGTCGCATCTCTCCGCCGTCCTCCTCGTCCTGCTTGCAGGGACGATGTGGGCGGCGAGCGGCACGGCGGCGCAGCATTTCTACACGCAGTCCGCGCATATCCCCATCGAGTTGACACAGGTGCGGCTCTTCCTCTCGAGCGCACTCTTCTTCCTGCTCGCGTATTGGAGCGGGGGCCTCAGACGTGGTATCCGCTCTCTGCGGCGCGATCCACGCCTGCTCATTCAGCTCGCGATTCACGGCATTCTCGGAATCATGATTGTGCAGTTCTCCTATTTCATGGGGATTGCGGAGGGGGATGCGGCGGCGACGACGGTCATCGGCTACACGAGCCCCGCCATGATGATCCTCTATCTTGCCGTGCGCTGGCGGCGTCTGCCGTCGGCGGCGGAGATGGGGACAGTCGTGGTTGCTGTGGCGGGGGTGTTCCTCCTCGTGACGGGCGGTGATATCGGGCGGCTCTCCGTGCCGATGTCCTGCGTCATTTGGAGTCTCATCTCGGGCGCGACCTTCGTCTTTGCGATGATCTATCCCGTGCGCTTGCTGCGGCTCTTTGACCGCTTCTTTCTGCTCGCAGTCTGCATGCTGATCGGCGGCATCTCGCTCCTGCCCGTGACACAGGTGATTTTCGATGTAGGCAGTTTTTTCACGGCTCAGACATGGCTTGATCTCCTCATCATCATCGGACTTGGGACGATTGTCGCCTTCTTTGCGTTCAATGTGGGGTTGCGCTGGCTGAGTCCCGAGGAGACGGCAATCACGGCGACAATCGAGCCGGTGGCGAGCGTTATCTTTGCGTGGCTCATCTTTGACACGCATTTTGTCATGATGCAGGTCGT
>CAUVFG010000023.1:0-13445 GCA_963551125.1 uncultured Selenomonas sp.
CCAAGGCGATCAAGGATGCCGTGAACGGCAAAGAGGGCATCTTTACGAAGATGGGCGTCAACAAGGGAAAGAAGCGTTAAGGAATCGCTGATAAAATGAAGTCTGTCAGATTGGTGTAGATTTTTTGTCCTGTCAAGGAAACAAACCGGACGCATAGCAGAGGCTATGTGGAGGATTTGCCGACGACGTGCGGGCAAAAAAGATGCGCTAAGATAGCGGTGCTGAATTTATCAGTGCTTCCTTAAGTTGATGGATTCCACGGAATCTGTCTCCACGGAGTTTTTCCGAATCTGATTCAAAGGAGCGACGACTATGAAGAACCTGAAGAAAAAAGCGCTCGTCAGCGCCATGACAGGCGTATTCGCGCTGAGCGCGGGCTTTGCGGCAACGCCGGACACCCTCCTCCCCTCCGTCTCCATCATGCAGACCGCCCATGCGGCAGCCATGTGGGACGAGGGTACGATCACGGCAGAGGGCTTTGGCGCACCGCCGAACGGCGTATACGGCTCGCGCGCAAACATCATGGCGCGCCGTGCGGCGATCGTGGATGCACAGCGCAATCTCGCCGAGCAGGTGAGTGGCGTACAGGTCGATGCTGAGACCACCGTCGAGAACTTCGTCACAACCAGCGATGTCGTAAAGACCAAGGTCAGCGCACTCGTCAAGGGCGCAACGGTCGTCGAGGAGCAGCTCATGCCGGACGGCAGCTACCGCGTCGTCATGTCCATGCCGATGTACGGCACGCAGGGACTCTCCTCCGCAATCATGCCCGCCATCCGCCCGAACACGCCGCCCACCCCGCCCCCGCCGGTCATCTCCGCCACCATTACGGCTGAGATTACGACACACGTTCAGACGCGCGGCGGCTACACGGGCGTCATCGTGGATGCGAGCGGCTTGGGACTCAAGCCCAGCTTCTCCCCCGTCATCTATGACACGAACGGACGCGCCATCTACGGCGTCAGCAACATCAACTACGATCAGGCGATCTCGCAGGGCATGGTCGGCTACTCGACCAGCGTCTCTGCGGCACAGGCACTCCCGCGTGCCGGCGGCAGCCCGCTCGTCATAAGGGCGGTGCAGGTGCGCGGCGGCAATAACTCCACCAACCCCGTCAACGTCGTCGTCAGTGTCGACGATGGCGACCGCATCCTCGCGGCAAACGCACAGAGCTCGATGCTCATGAACGGCAACGTGGTATTTGTGCGCTAACGGCAGCAAGCGATACAAAGAATAAACAAACCCCCCGAGGATTGCCCTCGGGGGTTTTTGTGTTAGGCAACGGTCTCTACAGCCCTGTTCACCGTTCCTATTTTGCAAAGATAATTTGCTCGTTCAACATCTTCAGTGCGTCTTGTTCCAAACAATATGCTTCGTATCGTTTCTCGTTTGCTGCAAGCGCAAGATCATTGATCTTCTGCTGCGCCGCACGATCCTTGAGCAGAGGAACTGCAATGCGGCGAACATGATGATCGTCAATCTCATCGACAACAGAACCATAGGTGAATCGTCGGATGAGCGGTTGACCGTAATCTGAGGCGAGGAAAATATATAAATATCCCGCCATATCGTCACTTGTTGGTACAATACGTATAATATGTTGGTTTGCCGCCCAGTTTTCCCAATGTTTTGGGACGAGCGTGACCTTACCGATGGTGCCGGAGCATGTAACGAGCGTCATATTCTCATGCAGTTCAAGCTGCTTTGATATTCTGACGCCATGGTGAACATTGGACAGGTACTTTTTATTTGTAGGGTCAAGCTCATAGAGCTGTTTTCCTCCGATAAATACGCGTCCATGTCCCTCATCAACGTATACGCGCTTGAATCTGCCCGGCAGGATAACCTCGCGGCTGATGCGCGGATCGCTGATCGTTGTGACTTCGGCTGCGTTTTGCTCCAAATACTCCATGACGACATCCACGACAGGCACGTGATAGGAGGCTTCCAGACGTCCTGCCAGTCTGCGCAGCGGTACGCTGAATGTATCGACTTCTGCATCCTTTTCGTAGAGCTTCGGCACAATGTCATCCATGGGAGGAAGGTTTAGTGCCTCCGCCAGCAGGGCGGTCGCCTCATCAATCAAATCATTGGAGGCATCCCGCAGCGCGTACGACCGCTCAATCAGATAGTGGATTCTGCTTTTTAGCATCGCAGGTGCGTTCGGGATGGGGATGCCAGCGAGATGTTCGGGTTCGATTTCCTGTATCACAGCACCGTATTGCGTGGAGGAAACCGCCAATTTGCCGACCTTCGATTTTAAAAATGCGTATACATAGCCCGAGAACTCCTTACACTCGATACGAATTGCGTGTTCGCTGACAAGATATTTTGAAAGTGTCTTCCCAACATATGTGACATTTCCGATTGTTCCTGAACGCGAAAGCAGAATCATTCCTTGCTTTACATGAGCCTCCTTTGCCCTTGCATCATCGCGCATAAATTTTACAGGCTTTGGTTGACAGTCAAGCATTTCTGAGCTTCCGAGAAACCCGACCGCATTTTTTTCATTTTTTTCAACATAATGTCGTTTCATCCGTCCCCCATAATACGCACGAAGGACGGGCCCCTCTTTACCAATCAAGTCAAGAACAGGATACCTTCCATGTATAAGCAAATCGTACGCCTGCATTGCTTCTACATCGAATACGCTTGCCTCAAGCCGTTTCCCCCGCGCAATGACATCGCTCAGAGCAACGGAGCAGTACTTGACGGGGCTTTCATGGGCAACGATGTTCTCCTCGACAGGGGTTTCTATCCTGTAGGCGAGATGCGATGTTACCATCCGATTCCCTCCTCCTGCTTCCACCGTGCAAAGATCGCAGGAACAAGCATGGTCTGATCGTCCCGTGCCTTTACTTTTTGCTCATGCGAAACCGTATGCTCCCCCGTACTCGTTGTTGCGTGGACAAGCACGCTATTCGTATCCGGGATGAGGATTTCGTTCCCGTCCTTATCTCTTACAAACAGAGGATTGCCACGTTTGTCATGTCCGACCTTTTCCACCATCGTCATAAAGATGTTGTAGTCAGCGATTGTGCCGCTCTTTTCCTCTTTGTCCTTCTGTTCCTGCGTCTTCTTTTGCAGGATGAGGACAGAGGTCTGCGTTCCGTTCTTCGGCTGGAAGGTATCCGCATGAAGATCAACGCTTGCGATGATGCGATGATTTTGGATGAGCCATTCGCGGATATAGCCAAGCCCCGGTGCGCCAAGGATGGAGTCCGGAAGCACGATGCCCATGCGTCCGCCCGGAACGAGGAACTGTGTGCAGCGTTCGATAAAGAGGATCTCCGGCGACACGGAGGATTGGAGACGCTCTGTTTTCTCCCATCCTCCGGTTTCTTTGTCACACACCCAAACGTGCGCCAGGTCAAACTGTTCGAGGATGTGTTTATCCTTGATCGGGAGTTTGATTCCAAAGGGCGGATTCGTAACAATCACATCGAAGTATGCTATGGTGTCATGATTGCGGAGCGCATTCTTGTCAATGCCGAGTGCGCCTGCGAGCCGCGCACGGAAGTCTGCCGTCCATTCATGCGGCGGAAGGAGTGAATTCGTTTGCAGGATATTTCCGCTGCCGTCGTTGTTCATGACCATGTTCATCTTTGTGGCTTTGACGAGATCCGGATTCAGGTCAAACCCAAAGTAGTCGCTCGCTGCCATTTCGGCAATTTTATCCTGGTATGCTCGAACGGTATCCATATCCCATTGGGGGCGCTTGCATCCCAACGCCGCTTCCATCTGTTGTTCCAACTGCGCTATGACGTGCGTCATCGCGGTGACGAGAAAGCCGCCCGTACCGCAGGAGCTGTCGAGGACACGTTCGTTCATCTGGGGGTGAATCATTTCAACGGTCATCTTCATGACGTTGCGCGGGGTGAAAAACTCGCCGCGATCGCCGCGCAGATTGGCACCCACGATCTCTTCGTAGGCTTTCCCCTTGATGTCAATTTGGGTATTGAGCAGACTGTAACGCTGGAGTTCGCTGACGATATAGGCGAGGCTGCGCGGGCTGAGCTTCACCTCGTCGTTCACATCGAATATCTTCCCATGCCGTTTCTTCACGCGTTCAAATATTTTGCGAATGCGCTTCTGTACGGTCAGCTGTCCGTCGGGATTGGAGCGCTCCTCAGAGGTCGTGTAAAACTCCAAGGGATTCGGGATGTTCCTCTCATCCTCTATTTTGCAGAATATGACTTTGAGTAGCTCAAAAAATGCCGGCTGTTTCTGAAATCCGTCGTTGACATATATGTGGTTGTGGCAGGTCTTGAAAACAAAAAGAAGGTTGTCGTCATAGGCGTTCTTCAGCCCTGTCCTGCTCGGACGGTTGACCTCGTCCAAATTGCCATCCGCCGCAGGAATGTCGTTGTATTCCATGAAGGCAATATTCCCTGCCTCATCAACGGCTTTGCGAAAGACATACTTTTGGACGCTGTTGGTCCACATCCCCCACTCGCAGTTGGGACACACGGACATATACGACTGGAGCTGTGCTATGCCATCTTTCGCATTGCGCGCATCGACGGTTTCCTTTTTACACTCGATAATCATCTTCACATTTGCCTGCGTCTTCTCGTCCTCTTCCTTTTCCCAGATGACAATATCTGCACGAGGCTTGTTTGATCCGACTTGTAAGGTGTATTCGATTTTAATTTGCCCGGGTCTGTACTTATGTTCGTTCACAAGACGTTTTTCGATGGTCTGTCGGACATATTCTTCGGGCGTATCGTTGCGTTGTTTCCCGTCAATGTAGTCACAGATTTTCCCGTCGGGGATGACGATAACTTTCTTCTCAGCCATTGATATGTTCTCCGTTTCATGCACCCTTATCGGAATCGCCGATGCTTTGTGCAGATTTTTGTCCTGTCAGGGAAGTCAATCGGTCGCACAGCGGGGCTCTGTAAGGGATTGATTGACGCAGCAGGACGAAAAAAATGCGCCAAAATGGCGGTGCTGAATTTATCCGTGTTCCTTGATAAAATTCTCGTCCTTTACCGAAAATCCTGCATGTCATTATTTTGATGTATCATAAAAAAAATGACAGAAGCATCTGTCACTTCATACCGTTTGAGTCGTTCGCATCGCGCTGACAGCTCACATATCTCCCCGCAAAATCGACAAATACACGGCATACGAATAAATTCGTGTTTTGCCGACCTGCTCACGCTGCTCCAATATCCCCTTTTCGATTAGCAGCGCAACGGCACGTGCTGCGGCATTGTAGGAGACACCAAGTGCCTCGGCGGTCTTTTTCACCTCGATGATCGGATGTGCCTCAATGTAGGAGAAGAGCTTGATAAGCGTGGTCAGCTGTTTTTTGTTTGTATTCTCCTTTAACTTTACAATGTTTTTTCCGCGCAATGCATAAAGTTGGTCAATAATATCAATGGCATCTGCCGCCGACTCCGCAATGGCACGCAGGAAGAACAGGATCCATTGCTCGTAGTTCCCCGTGCGGCGCACCTCGCTCATGCGGTCATAGTATTCGATACGGTTCTGCTTCAGAAAATAGGAGATGTAAAGTGCGGGTGCGCTCAACAGATGCTTTTCCATCAAAAACAGAGTAATCAAAAGCCGACCAACGCGTCCATTACCATCGAGGAATGGATGAATCGTCTCGAACTGATAATGAATGAGTGCGGTACGAATGAGGGGATCGAGTGTGTCCTCTGCGTTCATATACGTCTCAAGCGCGGACATCGCTGCATTCATATCCTCCACATTCGGCGGAATGTAGCGCGCATTTTTGAGCGTGCTGCCCGCCCCGCCAATCCAGTTCTGCGTGCGCCGAAACTCCCCGGGATATTTCTCCTGCCCGCGCACACCCTCCATCAGAACACCATGAATCTCCCGAATCAAGCGATTGCAAAGAGGAAGTTCTGCGCGGCGACGCAGCGCAAACTCCGTCGCACGGATGTAGTTCACAACATCCGCCACATCCCGATTGGCATTGACATCCAGAAGAGGATCCAGCACATCGTCCAGCGTCGCCTGTGTCCCCTCGATCTGGGAGGACAGCAGTGCTTCCTTACGGACATACATCGATATGAACAGCTCCATATTCGGAATGCGTGCAGCAAGCCCCTCCAGTACGGCAAGCTGACGATGTGCCGCTACGAGGAGCTCCACCCCTTCGACCGTGAGTACAATCGGCGGATCCGGTGGCAGCGCCTGCGGCACAAAGGATCGGTACGCCAATTCACCTGACAGATTCTCTCGAAAATATCCCGCTCTTGTTTTCATAAGCGCCCCTACACATATAAACGGAAATTTCTCCCCCCATTATACCTCTTATATTTCCGTTTTTCAACAAAATCGGAAATATAATTGCAAGAGCACCGAATGCGGCAGGGAGATCGATGGCGTGCAGGAACGCGCAAGCGGATGGGAGCGCGTGCGTTTATCGTTCTGCCGGTTCCGCAGACTCCGTCTCCGCCGCTCCGCCTATGTCCCTGCAGGAGAGGAGCACCTGATCGGAATAATAGTAAAAGCTGTAAAAGAGATCGTCGGGGAATACCTCACCGTCCTCATAGTGCAGCTCATCCGCCTCCTCATTGTATACCTCCGACCACAGATACTCCTCGCGAAGCAGATCGGAAAAATGCGGCAGGGGATCGGCATGCTCCATGGCATCCCCTGCGCGGATACACTCCGCAATCAGTGAAAAATGCTCCGATAGTCCCGCCGCAATCATCTGCGCAATCGCGTTATGTTCCTGTACGGCAAGCGCACGCCGAAAGATCCGCGTGAGAAAGACGAGTGCAAACGGCGTTGCATGCCAGAGCGTTCCTTGATGCTCTGTGTTGATCGTCAGTTCATAGAGCGCATCCTCGACCGCCTCCCGCTCACGCATTGCAGTGAGGACTGCAAAATACTGCGGGAAATCCGCCGCACGCCCATATACTGCCGTCAGTCTGTGCCACGGCACGTCATCCACTGTCAGGTTCGCAATATATTGTTCATTTTCGTCCATCCAGATTCCTCCGCGTGATGCAAGCCCAACATAACGAAAGGGGACGCCGTACAGCGTCCCTTTTTATGCGGTCATATTCCCCTCAAAAACTCGGATACAGCCCATCCCAAACAACACGCCGATAGTTCGTGCGATCGGTGTCGCCCTCGGTGGAGATGCAGAGGATGCGCGCGTCCTTGCCGAGTCCGATGCTCTCGCGCAGATAGTCGAGGCTCGTGTTCTGCATGAGCTCGGCGACGAGCCCCGTGGTGACGGCACCGCTCTCGCCCGAGACGACGCGCGGATCATCGTCCAGCGGGTTGCCAAGGATGCGCATGCCCTTCGCCGCGACCCACTCGGGCACGGAGACGAAGTGATCGGCGTGATCCCTCAGAATCTCCCACGCGATCGGGCTCGGCTCGCCGCAGGAGAGCCCCGCCATGATGGAGCTGAACTCGCCCTTCACAATATGGCGTTCGCCGTCGCTGGCGGCAGCCGTGCGATAGATGCAGTCCGCGTGATTCGGCTCGACAATCGTGACAACGGGACGCTTCTCCCGATCATGCGCGGCAAAGTAGCCCGCAATCGCTCCAGGCATCGAGCCGACCCCCGCCTGCAAAAAGATATGCGTCGGGAGTTCAGCGTACTGCTCGAGCGCCTCATGTGCAAGTGTTGTATAGCCCTGCATGATCCAGCGCGGAATCTCCGTATAGCCCTCAAACGCCGTGTCCTGCACGAGCACCCAGCCCTTTTCCTTCGCGAGATTCGCCGCGTGACGCACTGTGTCATCGTAATTGTATGTCGTAAACGAAGCCTCCGCGCCAAGCCCGCGAATGTTCGCCAGCCGCTCGGGCGAGCCGCCCTTTGGCATGAAGACGTGAGCAAAAAGCCCGAACAGCTTCGCCGCCCACGCGATGCCGCGGCCGTGGTTGCCGTCCGTCGCCGTGACGAGCGTGACCTTGCGCAGCTGCTCGCGGTACGCGGGCTTCTGTAGGTTCTCATAGGTCATCTCGCCCTCGGAGAGTCCGAGGTACTGCGCGAGATAACATGCGACTGCGTAGCTTGCGCCGAGCCCCTTGAATGCGTTCAGCCCGAACCGCTTGCTCTCATCCTTCACCGCGAGCCGCCCGAGTCCGAGTCCTGTCGAGAGCCGCCGAAGATCGGCAAGCGGCGTCGGCTCATAGTCCGGCAGGCTCCGATGGAACGCGGCCGCACGCGCTGTTGCGCCCGAATCGAACGCCGTGACATCCGCGCGTGCGCCGTCCGTATGTGCAAGATGCACCGCCTTGATGGATTCGTTCATCTTGTATTCCTCCCTACCAAATTTCCTCGTAAATTTTCTTCATTATAGCACATAGGTAAGCCTTTGGTAAGAAGATATTCCGTCACATATTTATGGAAGCGCTGATAAATTCAGCACTGCCATCTTGGCGCATCTTTTCCGCCCTGCCTGTGTCGACAAATCCTCCACATAGCCCTTGCTATGCGTCCGGTTTGTCTCCTTGACAGGGCAAAAAATCTGCACCAATCTGACAGACTTCATTTTATCAGCGATTCCTTATGCTTTCTGAAACTTCTGCTTGACAATTTTTCTCACCCCCCCCGTATAATAGGATTTAATCTCAATAGTGAGATGGGCAGGACGAACGGCCGCAGACACAGTGCACTGCATTGGAAACATAGGCACGCCGTCCTCCCGCAGATTCAGAAGGAGGAATTCTCATGAAGAAAACTCTGGTGTCCGCGCTTAGCGCGGCGCTCGTCATCGGCGCAGCATCGACGACGTTCGCGGCGGCAAATCCGTTCAGCGATGTGCCGCGCGACCACTGGGCGTATGACGCTGTGACGCAGCTCGCCGCCGACGGTGTGGTCGAGGGCTACGGCGACGGCACGTATCGCGGCGACCGCAATATCACGCGCTATGAGATGGCGCAGATGGTCGCAAAGGCGATGGCAAAGGATGATATGCCCGTCTCAGATCGCGCACTTGTTGATCGTCTGGCTGCTGAGTTCGCGGACGAACTGAACAACCTCGGCGTACGCGTATCAAACCTCGAAAAGCACGCGGATATGGTGAAGTGGGAGGGCAAACTCGAGTACACGTACACGAGCGAGCGCCGCGAGACCGGCCGACGCGTGAACAACAATAATCTCCTGTTCCGCCTCGAACCGTCCGCAGAGGTGAACGATCACTGGCATGTCAATGCGCGTCTTGATGCGGAGACCAAGATGAACACGGATGCCGGCGACGATAACGGCGACAAGGTCACGCTGAAACGTCTCTGGACGCAGGGCGACTACAGCAACTTTACCGTAAAGCTCGGCAAGATGGAGCTGCTCTCCGCCGAGGCGTATGCCGCGCCGGGTGCGCTCGTATACGACCGCGAGTTCTCTGGTGCGGAGGTGACGTTCGGCACTGATCTGCAGGTCGACTTGAAAGCCGGCCGCGCGAGCGATGAGAATCTCACTGATCCCGCAAACTTCCAGTCGGTCGAAGTCCAGTACAACAAGAACAATCTGATGGCGGGCGTCGGGTACTACCGCGGCAACTCGGAGGGGTTCCGGCCGATCACAGGCGGCAAGGACACGATGAGCATCTGGGAGCTGAACCTCGGCTATCGGTTCGACGGCAACAGCATGCTTTCGGGCGCCCATGCCTACAACAAAGACGTGAATCTCGCGAGCAAGTACAAGAAGTCCTATCAGATCACCTATGAGTACAAGGGCGCCGATCCGATGGACAAGGGTTCGTGGGGTGCCTATGCCTCCTATCGCTACCTCGGCTTTGCCTCCGCCGCGCCGACGGACGACGGCGCGCCCGAAGGATCGAAGGGGATCGAGCTGGGTGCGAACTACACGCTGTTTAGGAACGTCGTGCTCTCAGCGAAGTATTTTAACGGAAAGGCCCTTCTGATGCCGCGCCCGGACGATAAGGTGCAGAAGCTCTTCGGCCGCGTCGAATTCCTCTTCTGATTCCCTATCTTCGCCAACAGAGTACCGCAGGTTTCGGCCTGCGGTATTTTTGTGCGGCACAATACAGAGGCTTCGTTGACGCACGGGAACGCGTACGCTATAATAAAATCAAAGTGTGGAAGGAGGATGTATATGACTGCAATCAATGCAACGACGGCGCGTAAAAATCTCTATCAGCTCATCTCAGACGTGAACGAGAGTCGCACCCCCGTGACGATCACGAATGCGCGCGGCAAGAACGCAGTGCTGCTGTCCGAGGATGACTGGAACGCCGTGCAGGAGACGCTCTATCTGAATGCAATTCCGGGCATGAGCGCGAGCATCCTCGCCGCCGACGCAGAAGATCTCGACGCATGCCGCACCTATGGTCCGAACGAGGAGGAAAACCGGACGCAGAGTGGTGCTCCGTGGAGGATTTGCAGGCGTTGTGCGGGCAAAAAAGATGCGTCAAGATGGCGGTGCTGAATTTATCCGTGATTCCTTGAAACGGGCACGCAAAAGGAGCAACGATATGAGGTCAGATTGCCTCGTATCGTTGCTCCTTTTGTCATTGGATATAAAGGCACTCCTCGTTCAAAGCACCCCTCAGTCGAGGCGCAGTCCCTCGATGAGGAGATCACGCGCAGGTGCGAAGCGATAGATGCCGAGCGTTGCCGTGGGGACGGGACGCGGCAAGCCAAAGACATAGACCTCCTGTCCGAAGCCCATATCAAAGCGCGGCGCGGCATCCTGCACGAGCGAGGCGATGAGTCCGCCCGGCAGTGCTGCGGCATGGATGGTGAAGGCAGTCGCGTTGCCCGCTGCCTGCCGAATCCGATAGTTGCCGAGGGTGCCGTCACTCATGCTGCCGATGCGTCCCGTAACGCCATAGCTGCCCGGCGTGTCGGTATTCGTCGTACTGCTCTCAAAGCTGAGTCCGCCCGCATCGAGTACGCGCTCATCTTCACCGCCCACGAAGCCGTCCGCGCGTCCCGTAAAGGAGGGCAGCGGCTCGCCCTGCACAATGCTCTGCGGTGCGGCGGTGAGGGTCAGCGTGCGGTGCGTGATACTGCCCGCACCCTGTGCCGTTGTCGCGGCGAGCGTGTAGTTCCCCGCATCCGCTCCCGCGAGCGCGACGCCCGTGTAGTCAATGCGATTCGCCGCAGTGACGTTCTTGTCGTTGTAGGTCGCACCCGTGGCGGTCGCCGTTACATCGTCACCTACGACGGCACCCGCGAGTGCCGCGCGGAACTTCGATGCGTCTGCGGCGGTTGTACCGTCGTAGGTCTTCGTCTGCGCCGCGACTGCGCCGAGCGTCAGCGCACGCCGCGTGATCGTACCTATGCCCGCAAGGCTCGTACGGTTCAGCACATAGTTGCCCGCGCCCGTGCCCGTGAGCGTCAGCCCTGTGTAGGTGACCTTGCTTGCCGTAGCGACATTCTTGTCGTTGTACGCCGCACCCGTGGCGGTCGCTGTGACAAGGTTCTCCTCGCCCGCGACGACATTGTTCAGTGCCGCATGGAACTTCGATGTATCAGCGGCGGTTGTACCGTCGTAGGTCTTCGTCTGCGCCGCGACTGTGCCGAGGGTCAGCGCACGCCGTGCGATTGTGCCCGCGCCCTGTGCCGTTGTCGCGGAGAGGCTGTAGTTCGCCGCATCCGCACCCGCGAGGGCGACACCTGTGTAGTCAATGCGATTCGCCGCAGTGACGTTCTTGTCGTTGTAGGTCGCACCCGTGGCGGTCGCCGTTACATCGTCACCTACGACGGCACCCGCGAGTGCCGCGCGGAACTTCGATGCGTCTGCGGCGGTTGTACCGTCGTAGGTCTTCGTCTGCGCCGCGACTGCGCCGAGCGTCAGCGCACGCCGCGTGATCGTACCTATGCCCGCAAGGCTCGTACGGTTCAGCACATAGTTGCCCGCGCCCGTGCCCGTGAGCGTCAGCCCTGTGTAGGTGACCTTGCTTGCCGTAGCGACATTCTTGTCGTTGTACGCCGCACCCGTGGCGGTCGCTGTGACAAGGTTCTCCTCGCCCGCGACGACATTGTTCAGTGCCGCATGGAACTTCGATGCGTCTGCGGCGGTCGTGCCGTCGTAGGTCTTACTCTGTGCCGCGACGTCGAGCGTCAGCGCACGCTTTGCAATCGTGCCCGCGCCCTGCGCCGTGGTCGCGGCGAGCGTGTAGTTCGCCGCGTCCGCACCTGCGAGCGCGACACCCGTGTAGTCAATGCGATTCGCCGCAGCGACGTTCTTGTCGTTGTAGGTCGCACCGCTCGCAGTCGCTGTGACAAGGTTCTCCTCACCCGCGACGAGATTACCGAGCGTCGCGTGGAACTTCGACGTGTCTGCGGCGGTCGTGCCGTCGTAGGTCTTGCTCTGCGCCCCGACTGTGCCAACGGTCAGCGCACGCTGCGCAATCGTGCCTGTGCCCTGTGCCGTGGTCGCGGCGAGCGTGTAATTCCCCGCGTCCGCACCTGCGAGCGCGACACCTGTGTAGTCAATGCGATTCGCCGCAGTGACGTTCTTGTCGTTGTATGCCGCACCCGTAGCGGTTGCTGTCACGCTGTCACCCGCAACGGCATTGTTCAGCGCCGCATGGAATTTCGATGTGTCTGCGGCGGTCGTGCCGTCGTAGGTCTTACTCTGTGCCGCGACTGCACCAAGGGTCAGCGCACGCCGCGCGATCGTTCCCGTACCCGTGAGCGTGGTCTTGTTCAGCACATAGTTCCCCGCGCCCGTACCCGTGAGCGTCAGCCCGCCAAAGGTCACGGCTTTATCTCTGGCGGCATTCTTGTCGGCGTATTTTCCTGTGACGGCAGAGAGTTCGATGTCCGTGCCCTCGCCCGTGACGAAGCCCGTGAGGCTATAGTTCGTTCCCTTTGTGAGTGTCTGCGTGACGTTCGCATTCCCATCGTAGGTCTTGTCAAAGCGTGCGCCGCTCGCGAGCGCGAGGTTCAGCTCCTTCGGCGTGATCCTGCCCGCGTTCTCAAAGGTCTTGCTCGCCGCAAGCGTATAGTTGCCCGCGCCCGAACCCGTGAGCGCGAGGTTTGTAAAGGTGACGTTCTGCCGCATGCCCGCCGCCTGTGCATCCTTCGTCGCGTATGCGCCCTGTGCGGCGGATTCGTTCAGCGCGACAATGTTCGTGCCCTCGCCCGGGGCGACGCCCGCAAGCCGATAGTTCGTACCGCGCGCGAGGCTCTGCGTCACGGTCGCCGTGCCGTCGTATGTCTTGGTGAACTGCGTGCCCGCCGTCCCTTCGAGCGTCAGCGCCCTCTTCGCGATGTCGCCCGTTGTCGTGAGGGTGGTCGCAGAGAGGGAATAGTTGCCCGCGCCCGTGCCCGTGAGCGTCAGCCCGCCAAAGGTCACGGTTTTGCCCGTGCCCGCATTCTTGTCCGCATACGTGCCCGTCACGGGTGCGAGCGCAATCCCTGCGCCCTCGCCGTTGACGAAATTCGTGAGCGTATAGTTCCTGTCCTTCGTGAGCGACTGCGTGACGTTCGCCGTGCCGTCATACGTCTTGTCAAAGCGTGCGCCGCCCGTC
>CAUVFG010000024.1:0-12912 GCA_963551125.1 uncultured Selenomonas sp.
GATACTCGCCCGAGGCGAGGAGACCTGTGCCCGTGACGTATGCCGCCTTGTTGATGGGACCACCCATGTCGACCGCCATCATGCCGCCGACGATGAGCCCCATGAGAACGCGTGCCGAGGGATCCATGCCGCCGAGCGTCTCGATCATCCATGTATTGATGGCGGAGACGGGCGGGGCGATGATGAAGAGCGAGATGAGCCCCATGATGAGGATGCCGAAGAACGGATAGAGCAGGATCGGCTTGATGCCATCGAGGGAAGCGGGCAGTCCCGCGAATACTTTCTTGAGGAAGTTGACGGCGTAGCCGCCGACGAAGCCCGCGAGCAGTGCGCCGAGGAAGCCCGTGCCCGTCTGCCCCGCGAGCGCACCGCCGACGAAGCCGACGGCAAGGCCCGGACGGTCGGCGATCGACATACCGATGAAGCCCGCGAGGACGGGGAGCATGAAGCCGAATGACGCACCGCCGACCTGCATGAAGAACTTCGCGAGCGGGGTATTCGAGCCGAATTTCGACGGATCAATCGTGTAGTCGTCAAAGAGGAATGCGAGTGCGATGAGAATACCGCCGCCCACAACGAACGGGAGCATGTGCGAGACACCGTTCATGAGGTGTTTGTAGATCTGGCGGGCAAGGCTCTCGTCCGTGCCGCCGTCTGCGCCTTCCGCTTCGTCCGCGCCGCTCGCACGGTAGACGGGGGCACTGCCCGAGAGGGCGCGGTCGATGAGCTCGTCTGCCTTGTTGATGCCGTCTGCGACCTTGGTGATGACGACGCGGTGCCCGTCAAAGCGGGACATGGCGACGTTCTTGTCCGCTGCGACGATGATGCCGTCGGCGGCGGCGATCTCCTCGGGGGTGAGTGCGTTCTTGATGCCCGCCGAGCCGTTCGTCTCGACCTTGACCGTGAGACCGCGCTTCTTCGCGTGCTGCTCGATGCTCTCCGCCGCCATAAAGGTATGTGCAATGCCCGTGGGACAGGCAGTGACGGCGAGGATCTGGATATGGTCGGCGGTGGGCGTTGCTTCTTTTTCAGACGTGTCTGTGCTCGGTGCGACGAAGCGGTCATTCTCCTTGTCGTCGATGAGCTGACGGAACTCCTCGACGGTCTTGGCGGCAATGAGTGCCTCCTTGAAGTCGGGGTCCATAATCATGGTCGCGAGCTTTGAGAGGATGGCGAGGTGTTCGTCGTTCGCGCCGTTCGGTGCGGCGATCATGAAGAAGAGGCGGCTCGGGTTGCCGTCCATGGCGGCAAAGTCCATGCCGTCGGGGATGGTCATTGCGGCAAGTCCTGCCGCCTTTACACCATCGCTCTTGGCGTGCGGCGTTGCAATGCCGTCGCCGAGTCCCGTCGTGCCGCTCTCCTCGCGGGCGAGCACGTCTTTTACATACTGCTCTTTGTCGCTGAGGTTGCCGCCCTTCTCCATGTAGTCCGCGAGCAGGCGGATTGCCGCTTCCTTCGAGGCGGGGGCGGAAACGCCGAGGGCGATGCTCTCAGGTTTCAGAAGATCGTTGATATGCAAGGGAAAACCCCTCCTTTTTCATTGTGCTGTGTTTTATTCACTGTGCATACTCCTCGCAGAACCCTCGTTACACAAGCGGTCGGGCACTTATCTGCCTAAATACCTGCGGATTCCAAACGCGCTACGCTTGAACGAAAGAAATCCGCAGGGGGCAGAACGTGCCCTTGTTTCCGCTTGCTCCACTAGGGTTTGCTACGGAGTATTGCACAGCTGCGATAGGTTTACATTCATTCGCGTGGGACGTATGCTGCAGTTACATCAAACAATCGTCTTCAGCAGCGCGAGCGCCTCCTCACGCGTGGCGAGGTTCGGCGAGAATGCGGAGGCGGAGCCGGTCGCGACGCCCATGTAGAACGCGCGCTCATAGCTGCCGTCCGACTCCATGAAGCCCGCGAGGAAGCCCGCGACCATCGAGTCGCCCGCGCCCACGGAGTTGACGAGGGTGCCCTTCGGTGCGGCGGAGCGGTAGAATACACCCTCTGCCGTAAGGAGGATCGCGCCGTCACCTGCCATCGAGATGAGTACGTTCGTCGCGCCCTCCTCCTGCAGCTTCTTCGCGTGGTAGACGATCTCGTCGTCCGTCTTCAGCTCCACGCCGAACATCTCGCCGAGTTCGTGATTGTTCGGCTTGATGAGGAACGGGCGGTACTTCAGCACGCGGCGCAGGAGATTCTTCGTCGCGTCCACGACGATGCGGATGCCGCGCCCCTCGAGGTGCTCCATGATGCGCTCATAGATGTCGTCGGGCAGCGTGTTCGGAATCGAGCCCGCGAGGACGAGCGTGTCGCCGCTCTGGAGTCGGTCGAGCTTCGCAAAGAGCGCGCGCTGCGCCTCCTCGGTGATGACGGGACCCTGACCGTTGATCTCGGTCTCGTTCTCCGCCTTGATCTTGACGTTGATGCGCGAGAAGCCGTCGTTGAGGCGCACGAAGTCGTCCGTGACGCCGAACGAGTGGAGCATCTGCTGCATCGCAATGCCCGTGAAGCCCGCGAGGAAGCCGAGTGCCGTCGAGTTGTGCCCGAGGTTTTTCAGCACAATGGAGACGTTGATGCCCTTGCCCCCCGGCAGGATCTGCTCGTAGTTCACGCGGTTGATCTCACCCGCTGTGAACTGCTCCAACCGGACGATGTAGTCGATCGACGGGTTGAAGGTGACAGTGTAGATCATGCAATAATCCCTCCCTTGGAAATATCTAGAAAAAATATCATACTCCCCATTAAAACCATCATATATGTTAGGTCTGCCAAAGTCAAGGATTCTGTCGCGTGCATACGCCCCTTGTCAGCGCTTTTTCTTTCCTCTATAATAGACGCAGAATCTATATGGAACAGGGGAGTATTATGACCGCAGAAATGGAAACGATGGAGCAACAGACCGAGGCACAGGCAGAGGGGCTCCCGCCTGCGGCAGAAAAGCCGAAGAAGGCGGCGCCCAAGGGAGTCATGTTTTTCATCCAGAAGGCGCTGCGCCTCATCATAGGTGCGCTCATCACCGCCGTGGGACTCGACCTCTTCCTCATCCCGAACAACGTCATTGACGGCGGTGTCGTCGGCCTCTCAATCATGTCGCAGACGATTACGGGTATGGGGCTCGGTGTGTTCCTCGTACTCTTTAACATCCCGTTCGTCTACATGGGGTACAAGCAGATCGGCAAGAGTTTCGCACTCTCGACCATCTTTGCCATCATCATGCTCTCGATCTGGTCGGGTGTCCTTCACGATGTGCCGCAGGTGACGACCGACCCCTTCCTCGCCGCAATCTTCGGCGGCGTCGTGACGGGACTCGGTGTCGGCATCGTCATGCGGACGGGCGGTTGCTTCGACGGGACGGAGATTGTCGCGATCATCATGGACGCGCGCACGCAGTTCTCCGTCGGCGAGGTCGTCATGTTCATCAACCTCTTCATCCTCTCCTCGGCGGGGCTGCTCTACGGCTGGGACAAGGCGATGTACTCACTCTTTGCGTACTTCGTCATTGCAAAGATGATCGATGTCGTACTCAAGGGACTCGACGAATCCTACGCCGTTATGATTGTCACGAGCGAGCATGAGGAGATGACCATCGCGCTCAACGAGCGTCTCGGGCGCGGCGTGACGCTGCTGCACGGCGCGGGCGGCTACACGGGCGATGCCAAGGAGATACTCTACTGCGTCGTGACGCGTCTGGAGCTAGACAAGCTGAAGGAGATCGTCCTCGACAAGGACGAGCGCGCCTTCGTCACCATCAACGCCGTACACGACATCGTGGGCGGTCGGTTTAAGAAAAAGGCAATACACTAGAGGAAATGCCGCACTCGTACGGGTGCGGTTTTTATATGCGAAAATATGATATAACAAAGATGTTTTGTAAAATAAAATGGTAGATTGTAAAATAAAATTTGATAGATATATTGCTTTTTGAAGAATTCGGCATTGCGCGCGGCAAGACGATCCCGGAGATCATGAAGGTCGCTGAGTCCGCGATTCTCGCAATCGCCATGATCCTCCTCATCGTGGGCGAGGGCGTGCCGCGCTTCATGGTGGGCGATGTGATCCAATTCGCATAAAAGTGAGCAACACCTCCTGCAATGGATTTTTGCGGGAGGTGTTTTTTTTCTCAAACTTTGCTATAATGACATAAAAGTAACATCGAAGGAGAGTGGAGCGATGACGGCGGAGAACTTACCGCTGCCCGTGATGCGCGGCAGCTATGCGCATATGACGCGCACGGAGAAGCGCATTGCAGACTATGTGTCCGCGCATGTGAGCGAGGTGATGGATCAGACCATCTCGGAGCTTGCGGCGGCAGTTGGCAGCTCTGAGATCACAATCTCGCGCTTTTGCAAAAAACTCGGGTTCAGCGGTCTGCAGAGCTTTAAGATCGCACTCGCGGCGGAGCTTTATACGCAGACAGAGACGGTCTATCAGGACATCGACGCGGCGGACACGAACGAGATCATCGTGCAGAAGGTCTTTCGCAACATCATGGACGGTCTCACGGATACGCTGAAACTGCTCGACTACGCAGCCATTGAGCGCGCCGTCGAGATCATACGCGGGGCGCGGCGCATTGCCGTCTATGGATTCGGCAACTCCGCGACCGTCTGCCGCGACATCGAGACGCGTTTCCTGCGCTTCGGCATGGTCGTGCAGGCATACAGCGACGCGCACCAACAGGCGACATCGGCGTCCCTCCTCACGGCGCGGGACGTTGTGATCGCCGTCTCGCATACGGGTGCGACCCTCGAGCTCCTCGATACCGTACGCACGGCACGGGAGACGGGGGCATCGGTCATCGTCATCACGAGCCACGCGCATTCGCCGCTCGCCAAGCTCGGTGATGTGGTGCTGCACGGCATGGGGCGCGAGGTCCACTACAGCTCCGAGGCGGTTTCCTCACGCCTCATCCACATGGCGATCACGGACGCACTCTACACCGTCATCGCCATGCGTGCACCGCAGGACTACCGCCGCAACCTCCAAAAGATGCGCGAAGTCATTGCGAAGAAGCGGACGTAGAGGGGGGCGGGAAACGGAAGGCTTAAGTCTATGAAGGAGTATGCGATATTATATAATAAGGGGTGTAGCACGTTTGAGAGAGATCAGGGAGGGTCTAAACACCATGGAGAATGCAAACAAGAAGGTCTTTTTTATTGCTGAGATCGGCATCAATCACAATGGCGACATGAAGATCTGCAAGGATCTCATCGACGTCGCTGTGGATGCCGGCTGCGATGCAGTGAAGTTCCAGAAACGCACGGTGGATAAGGTCTATACGGCTGAGTATCTCGCAAGTCCGCGCGAGAGCCCGTGGGGAACGACGCAGCGCGAGCAGAAGGAAGGCCTTGAGTTCGATCTTGCGGACTATCAGGAGATCGACCGTTACTGCAAGGAAAAGAATATCGAGTGGTTTGCATCAGTCTGGGATGTGGATTCTCAGATTTTTTTGCGTCAATTTGAACTCAAATACAATAAAGTCGCCTCTGCGATGCTCGGAGATATGGAGCTGCTCGAGGAAATGGCGAGTGAGGGGCGTTATACGTTCATTTCGACCGGCATGAGTACATGGGAGGAAGTGGATGCTGCCGTTGCTGTATTCCGTCGTCACGGATGCCCGTTCGAGCTGCTGCACTGCAACAGCACCTACCCGATGGCGGTGGAGGATGCGAATCTACTGCTGATTCCTGAGATTCGTGCGCGCTACAATGTGCCGACGGGCTTTAGTAGTCATGAGACCGGCTATGTCGCAACCCTGGGTGCAGTCGCTGTCGGAGCCACGTCCATTGAGCGTCACATTACGCTGGATGTGAATATGTATGGCTCGGATCAAAAGGCATCAATTGAGCCGGAACCGCTGAAGGCGCTTGTGCGCGATATCCGACTGATGGAGTCCGCGCTCGGCACGGGAAAGAAGACCCTGAGCCCCGCAGAGATGGCAGTACGCAAGAAGCTCAGAGGGTAAGCGTGAGAAAAATCAAATACATCTTTGCAGATATGGACGGCGTCGTGACAGACGGCACCGTCCGTATTGATGAAAACGGAAAAGAAAGCAAAGCAATCTGTTTTCGAGATTTGGACGCTGTCGGCATTGGTCGGAATGCGGGACTCGAATTTGCCTTCATCACAGGAGAAGATACACCCATTGCGCATTTTATGGCAAAGCGATTCGGCGTCGATACGGCAGTCTTCGGAGCAAAGGATAAGAAGGCTGCGGTCGAGGGGCTGCTTGCACAGCTGAACCTGACAGCGGAGGAAATCTGCTATATTGGTGACTCGGCGCGCGATATTCCGGCGATCGAGTTCGCAGGCGTTGGCGCAGCGGTACAGGATGCCACGGTCGGCGCGCGTAAGGCGGCGGATATTGTTACGGAGTGCAGGGGCGGAACGGGCGCATTGCTTGATCTTGTCGAAGTGTTATTGGAGAGAGAATGACAATGAAGCTATCTGACTACGTCATGGAGTTTTTGGCAAAGAAGGGCATTCAGTATGTCTTCATGCTGCCGGGCGGCGGCTGCATGCACCTCGTCGATTCACTTGGACGGTGTGACGACCTGACATACGTTGCCTGTTTGCATGAACAGGCGGCCTCCATTGCAGCTGAGAGCTACGCGCAGAATTCAAATGAAATCGGTGCTGTTCTTGTCACAACAGGCCCTGGCGGTACGAACACCGTGACAGGGCTTGCCGCAGCATGGATCGACTCGACCCCTGTGCTCTTTCTCTCGGGACAGGTGAAGCGCAGTGACCGCATCGGGGAGAGTGGCGTGCGACAGATGGGCTCACAGGAAGTGGACATCGTCCCCATTGTAACACCGCTTACGAAGTTCGCCGTCACTGTGATGGAGCCGACGGAGATCCGCTATGTCCTCGAAAAGGCATATCATCTCGCCATGCACGGACGCCGTGGTCCCGTGTGGATCGACATTCCCCTTGATGTGCAGGCAGCAGAGATCGATCCCGAAAAGCTGCGTGCCTACGAGCCGGAGTCAGAGACTGCGGATGCGCCCAAGGCTGCCATCGACAAGATTCGAGAGCTTCTTTCGGCGGCAAAGCGCCCCGTCCTCCTCGTCGGCAACGGCGTAAAGGCTGCGGGGGCGGAGACGGCGCTGCAAGAGCTGCGCGAGAAGACGGGCGTACCGACCCTCCTCACGTGGAAGACCATTGATCTGCTGGATTTTGACGACCCTCTGTATTTCGGTACGCCGGGTGGCATGGGGCACCGCTATGCAAATTTTGTGCTACAGAACGCGGACCTACTGCTCGTTCTGGGAAGTCGCCTCGACAGCAGTCTCACGGCATGGAACCACAGAAACTTTGCCCCGCACGCGCAGAAGATCGTCATCGACATCGACCCTGCCGAGACGGATAAACTGGATATGGACATCGCCGTGCGCATCGACGGCGACCTCGCCGAGGTGCTTCCGCTCCTCGCGCAGGAGCACTATGAGATGAGCGCGGAGTTGCCCGCATGGCAGACATACTGCACGCGGATGAAGAAAAAATATCCGATCATTACAGACGAGATGTGCGCAGAGCTTGACTATGTCGATGCCCATGTATTCGTGGATGAGCTTTCGCGTCAGCTGACAGCAGATGATGTCATCGTCCCGGAGAGCTCCGGCGGCGCAGGGGAGATTACCTATCAGGCATTGCGTGTCAAATATGGGCAGAAGGTGAAGAACGCTGCGGGACTCGGCTCCATGGGATTTGGCGTGCCCTATGCCATGGGCGCGTGTCTCGCGAATGGGAAACGCCGTACCGTGCTCATTGATGGGGATGGCGCGTTCCAGCTCAACATACAGGAGCTGGCGACCATCGCACAGTGGAAACTGCCAATCAAGATGTTCCTCTGGATGAATGGCGGCTATGCCAGCATCATGGGGACGCAGCGCAATTTCTTCGATGGTAATTACGTTGCCGCAGACCGTGAAAGCGGTCTGGCGATTCCGGACATCGGAGCTGTGGCTGAGGCATATGGATTCCGCGTCTTCCATATGGAACACGCAAAGGAGCTGCAGGGCGTCATGGCCGAGACGCTTGCCGCAGGCGGTCCTGCAATTTGCCTTGTGCGCGTTTCGCCGCTTGCAACAGCAAGCCCCCGGACGAAGGCGGTTCAGCTCCCGAACGGCTCGATGATGTCGAAGCCGCTCGAGGACATGTGGCCCTTCCTGCCGGCAGAGGAGATTGCAGAGAATATGATAGGAGCATCTCCCAATGAACTATGAGGAGAGAGTCCGCCGCATCATCTCGCGCGAGCGGGAAAATAAGGAGTCGGAGGCAGCCCGCTTTCTGGAGAAGATACAGGAAAAGCCGAAACTCTGCCTCTGGGGTCTTGGCAGTCACGGGCATAATTGGTATTCATATCTGAAGTCTATCGGCATCCATGCGGACTGTGTGTATGATGCCTCGCCTGAGACTCTTGCAGCATGGCACGGAAAAGAGGAGCGCCTTGCGCCCCCTCCGCCCGGACGTGCGCGCACAGAGTATCTGGCGGACATGACGGTTCTTGTGACCATGCGCAATGCCCGTCCGCTCATGGATGCACTGCGTGCAGACGGCTTTTACGATGTCTATGCGCCGACGGTCAACTTCTTTTCCTTCGATGCGAGTCTGCGCTATGCGGGAAATCCTGCAAAGCTGCAGGAGATGGAGCGCGAGGTCTGCAATCTCCTTCGTCTGTGCGGCGATGATGCATCGCGGGAGATCGTCTGTCAGACCGTCGAAAAGTATTTCGATGAAGCACATGTGCAGATCGACTGCATCCCAAATCAATATTTCGTACAGCCCCTTGTCCCGCTCACGGACGAGGAGTGCTTTGTTGATGTGGGCGCATTTGACGGCGATACGATCGAGGCCTTTTTGCAGGCTGTGGATGGGAAGTATCGCCACATTTATGCATTTGAAATGTCAAAGCGGAATTTTGCCCGCCTTTCGCGCAAAATACAGGAGGATCCGCGCTGTGATACAGATCGCGTCTCGCTCTATCCTTACGGTGCCTCAGATCAGGACGGCGCAGCCCGCTACCATGAAAACAACACGAGCACCGTATTCAGTGCGGACGGAACGGAGACAGCAGCGTTTCGGCGTTTGGACGATGTGCTGCGCGGACAGACTGTCACCTTCATTAAAATGGATATTGAGGGCGCAGAACCCTTGGCGCTGCGCGGGGCGGAGCAGATCATCCGTATGCAGACGCCAAAACTTGCGATCTGCACCTATCATAAGGCAGAACATCTGTGGGAGATCCCTGCGATGATCCTGCAGCTCAACCCTGCCTATAAAATTTACTTCAGACATCACGACAAGGATGAGATGGAGACCGTTTGCTATGCGGTCTCGTAGGAGAATAAAGGATTATGGAAAGAACTGAGTATCAAAAGAGAACGGAGCACGATAAGCGCGAAAAACTGCGTAAAATCAAGCCGAAGGTTGTTGCAAAATTCGAGAAGTACGAGGAACTGCACGCGCGTGGGCAGTATACGCCGATCATTGAGTTTACCTATGATTACCGCTGCAATATGAGCTGCCCGCACTGCAGCAACCTTTGTTTTTCCCCGAAGGAGCGGAGCCTTACCCCGGAGGTGATCGGGCACGTGGCAGATCAGGCTGATGCCATGGGGCTTGCCCAGATGGGGATCTCCGGCGGAGAGCCGCTGATGTTCCCCGATCTGGAGGATGTTGTCAAGGCGATTGGCCCGGATCGGTTTCATCTCTTCATCAGCACAAACGGTGCTCTGCTGAGCGAGAAAAAGGCTAAGTGGCTGAGATCCATCGGCATTGATAAAGTAAAGATCAGCCTCGACTGCATTGACGAGGACGGCCCGTCCTTTCACGATAAGGGACAGACGAGCGCGGCGCTGCGCGCTCTGAAAAATGCGGTGGCAGCAGACCTGCAGCCCGTAGCACAGACGGTGTTTACCCATCAGAACTGCCGCACACCGGAGACGGAGCGCATGGCGGCATATTGCCAGGAGAACGATATACAGGTAGACATCATGCTGGGCAAGGCGATCGGGCGTTGGGAGGGGCATGAGGAGATCTTGGTCGACGGCTCCGATCTCCAGTACATCCGTAAAATGCATGAAAAATATCCCGTGCTGCACCTCGATACCTTCCCGACCTACCATGAGAAGAAGGGCAGCTGCGGTGCGGTCAAGAAGATTCTCGAGGTGACGAAATACGGGGATGTCATGCCCTGTGTCTTCATCCACATTGCAATCGGCAATGTCTTTGACGATACGCTCGCTGAGATCATGGAGCGTGGACTTTCGATCCGCCATTTCCGACAGGACAGTCCGATCTGTCTCTCGGGTGTCGACCGCCGTTTCATCAAGAACCATATGTCGAAATTCTACGGGAAGAAACTCCCGATCAGCTATAAAGAAGCCTTTTCGGAAGAGGATTTCGTCAAGGATGATGAATGATGGAGATTGTTCGCTATACAGAGCTGAAAAATACAAAGCGGCATGATCTTCGTGAGGTCATCCCGCTCGCAAAGCCCTATACCCTCCTCATCGAGCCAAGCAGTTCCTGCAACTTCCGCTGCCGTATGTGCTTTCAGAGTGCGGCACAGGAGAAGTTCAAGGACAAGCGGCACACAATGGATATGGGGCTCTTTCGCCGCGTTATCGCGCAGGCAAAGGCGTGGGAGGGCGAGCGATTCAAGGTGCTGAAGCTCTGCATCTACGGCGAGCCGTTCACGAACCCTCACTTTACAGAGATGCTCGCCGAGGCGCATGCGGCGGATATTGCCGACCGCATCGAGACAACGAGCAATGCGTCGCTTCTGACGGAGGATATATGTCGCGGACTCGTGCGCGGCGGTCTTGACTATCTGCGTGTGTCAATTTACTCTGCGATCCCGGAGAAGCACCTTGAGATTACGGATTCCAATGTGCCCATGCAGCGCGTTCACGACAACCTACTTATGCTCCAGCGCGTAAAGCGGGAGATGGGGAGTGAGCGGCCGTTCATTGCGTGCAAGATGCTGAACACCTTTGACGAAGCGGAAAATCAAATCTTTCGCGATGCCTATGCCGACGTGGCGGATGAGATCTATATCGACGAGCCGCACAGCTGGGTGGAGATTGAGGGCGAACAGTTTATCGATCGCCTTTACGGCGATGACATTGGCAAGGTGCGGCGGCAGATGACGGGGCGTGCGGCGTGTCCCATGCCATTTACTACGCTTGCCGTACGCTCGGATGGGGCGGTATCACCCTGCTGTAACGACTGGTACGGCGGCACGAACCTCAGCAATGTGCAGGACGAGTCGCTCGCAGACATCTGGAACGGATGGAAACTCTACGATTTTCAGGTCATGCAGCTCGAGAAGCGCAACCGCGAGAACATCAGTTGCCGCGGCTGCTCGGTCTACAAGAGCGCGCATTATACGCGGGATGATATTGACGATGTGCCGGTTGCGCAGCTGCGCCGACCAATCGGGGAGGAAATGCACGGATGAACGAGAGGACACTGGTCTACGGCCTTGGCAAAGAGTATCAGGAGCATCGGGAATGGGTCGCGACGCACTTTCGTGTGACGGGATACTGTGACCAGGATGTGACGCGTATGCCGCCGGAGGGTGCCGTTTGCAAGGATGAGCTGAAGGAGCGCCTTGCAGAGTTTGATCTGGTGCTCGTTACGGCTGACCCCGTCAGCATTGTCGCGGATCTGTTGGAGGAGTTCCATGTTCCGCTGGAAAAGATTCGCGTGCTTTATTATGAGCTCGCGAAGCAGGTGCCGCCGCTGCGCACATTCTACGGTGAGAATGCCGAGGATGCCGTGCTTATGCTGCTCTGCCGGGAGCTGGGACTCTCCTTTGAGGGGCTTTCCTATTTGGAGATCGGGACGAACGACCCCGTACGCTTCAATAACACGTACAATCTCTACCGGCTCGGCGCACGCGGACTCCTCGTTGACCCGCTTCCCGCGGTGGGGGAGCTCATTCGGATGTCGCGTTCCGAGGATCGCTTCCTGCATGCGGCGGTTTCGGCAGAGGGAGACGGCGCGCAGAAGCTGTTCTTTGCGAGCAAAAGCTCCACGGTCAGCAGCCTTTCGTATGAGCATCACAAGGCATGGGACGGTGTTTCGCACAACGAAGTGCATGAGATTCCGGTCGATGTATTCGGCATCAATACGATCCTTGAGCGGATGGAGGAGACTCCTGACCTCCTGCTTGTCGATGCGGAGGGGGAGGACGAAAAGATCCTGACCGCGCTCGACTACACGCGCTTTTGCCCGAAGGTCATCATGGTCGAGATGGATCATCTGGACAGCTCGCGTGCACATATGATGCAGTTTATGAAAGACCACGGATATATCGAATATACGACCATTAAGTACAATACGATCTTTATTGCAACGCATCTGTGGGATGCAGTGGTCTAGGGGCATACGATGGGAAATCAGAAAGAGACGGCTGTCCGATTGCTGAGTGAAAACTTCACGGCGGTGATGGAGGCGCGCAGCGCATGGCGTGCTGCAGTACAGCAGATGTTCCGGGATGGTGAGCCGGTCTATCTCTGGGGCACGGGACAGATGGGACAGTGGGCTGCCCATCTCGTGCGCGATATGGGCGGACAGCTTGCGGCCTTTGTTGACAACAATGCCGTACGCTGGGGAACGGAGATGGAGGGCGTTTCCTGCATCTCTCCGGAGCAGCTGAGGGAGGCTGCAGATCCCCTTGTCGTCATCGGTGTCGGCATGAGTGGAGCTGCTGTTGCAGCGCAGCTTGCGGACATGAACATTCGGCGTGTGCTGGATATGCCGGATTTCTATTTGAACAGCCTGTTTGATGACCTTCGTTCTGTCAACCCCGCAGATGTTGCTGCACGTGTAGAAAGGTGTTTTGACCTTCTCGCGGATGAGCGTTCGAGAGATGTCCTGCTCGCAAAGCTCGAGGGCTTCTTTAAG
>CAUVFG010000025.1:0-12602 GCA_963551125.1 uncultured Selenomonas sp.
GCGTAGTTCATTTTGCGTCTTTGATCGTGATCTTCTCAATCACGACATCGTGCACGGGACGATCACCGTAGCCAGTCTGCGTGTGGCCGATGTCACGCACGACGTCCATGCCCTCGATGACCTTGCCGAAGACCGCATGATGGTTGTCGAGCCACGGCGTTGCGGCAAGCGTGATGAAGAACTGGCTGCCGCCTGTATTGGGACCTGCGTTCGCCATCGAGAGGATGCCCTCGTCATCATGCTTCAGCGCGGGATCGAACTCATCCGGAATCGTGTACCCGGGGCCGCCTGTACCGTTGCCCTTCGGGTCGCCGCCCTGAATCATAAAGCCGTCGATCACGCGGTGGAAGATCAATCCGTCATAGAACCCCTTTTCTGCGAGGTCGATGAAGTTCTTCGTCGTAATGGGCGCCTTATCCTCGAAGAGCTCCACCTCAAAGGTGCCTTTGTTCGTTGTAAATTCTGCAATGCGATTTGCCACAGCGCTCTTCTCTCCTTTGTTCTGATCCAACAGCATATTGAATGACATCCCTGCACTCCCGCTGTGCGCTGCAAACAATACAGCGACGAGCGCGACGGCAATGCCAAGCGTCAATAGATAAAATTTCTTTCCCATTCTACCGAAAGCCCTCCCATATTTCAATAGAAATTTCAAAAACTATGGTGTTCGCCCGCCGTCTGCGGTGACCAGACGGGGATCTCACGCCCTCGCGCGAAGAAATCCTCAGACGGATGCCACGCAGGATAGCCGACGGAGTGCATAGATACGAGTGCCTTCGGATACGTCTCGGCGCAGAAGACCTTTGCACCGCGCTCCATCGATGGACCGAGACGCCCGTCCACGGGGAAGAAGGCAAGATCGAAAGAGCGGCCTGCAAGCCGCTTCATCTGCTTGCGAAACGCGTTCTCCGCGAGTTTCCGATTCTCGCTCGTATCCCCCGTCCAGTCCCACCAGTTGAAGTCACCGGCGTGGAAGATCGCCTTTCCATTCACCTCCACGAGGAAGGATGTCCCCTCATCCGTCGAAGAAAAGGATGTGACCGCGATACAGTCATCCTTCCATGTATCATACACATTGATCCAACTCGTCAGCTCCGGCGGCATCAGTGACGCACCGCCGTGGGCGCGGATATCCTCGCTCAGGAGATAGCGTGTCACCTTTGCCGCAAAGCGTGCGATATTCGGATTGAAGTGGTCAAAATGCGCATGGGAGGCGAAGAAGTACAGCCGCTCGTAGCGTTCGTGTTCCAAGACCCGCGGAAGCACGCCCGCAGGATCGTCAAATGCATCGAAGACGAGCAGCACATCATCCACGCGAACGAGAAAACCACTGTTCAGTAAATAAGTTGCTTCCATATAAATATCATCTCCTCTCCTTCTCGTCCTCATAGTTATCATCCGATGCTGCGGCATCGTTCTGATTGATACGCCCGAAACCGCGCCCCATAACCTCGGTTGCCGACATGATGATGACAAACGCATGGGGATCGACATTGTGCACGATGAACTTCAACTTGCCGAGCTGCGTCGTACCGACCGCAACGAAGACGATATTTCGCTCGCGGTGTGTATATGCCCCTTGCCCATGCAGGAACGTAACACCGCGATGCATTTGATCAATAATACTCTCTGCAATCTTCCTGTGTTTATCCGAGATGATGAGCACCGCCTTGCGGTGGTTGAAGCCCGCGACAATCTTATCTACGACCGTCGCATTGATGAACATGTAGATGAGCGTAAACATCGCGGGTGCCATGCCGAAGAGGAACGCCGCAATGAGCATGATGAGGCAGTTCATCGAGAAGAGGACGCCGCCCATATGCAGGTCGTAGTATTTCCGTACGATGGCGGCAAGGATGTCGAATCCGCCCGTACTGCCGTTCATGCGGAAGACAAGTCCGTAACCGAGCCCTGCAAACACGCCGCCGTAGACGGTCGTGAGCATCATATCGCTCACGGGAGCATAGGCATTGAGCGGACGCGTGAGGTCTAGGAAAAAGGAGAAGATTGCCGTGCCGATAATGATGTCAATCGTATAGGCTTTCCCCATCAGCTTCCATGCCATGAAGAGCAGCGGGATATTATAGAGGAAGGTTTGCAGTCCGATCGGCAGCCCGAACAGATAGTATACGATCATCGCGATACCCGTCGCACCGCCCGTGAGGAGGTGCGCAGGGATCAGAAAGAGGTTGATTGCACAGCTTGCAATGAAGCAGCCGAGCGTAATTCCGACATAGCGCATGACGCGATGCCCGAGCACCCGCATGTGCAGATCATGTGTCATTTGACATATCCTCCGAGCTTCACGCGATCATTGTTCGGGAGATTGGACACATCAATTTCTTTGGAGGCAATGAAATCATGGTTCTGATCGAGCGCCGCCATGAATTCATCATCCGAGAGTGACAGCGCATCGGCTTCCTCCTCACTGATCGGGAGCATGGTCATGCGCACCGAGACCAGTGCCTTGTGCTCTGCGTCCAAATTCAAAATCAGACGCGTATGCGCCTGTGTTGGATGGGAGAAGATATAGCAGGTGTATCCGTCCAGAAATTGACGCTGTGCCTTTCCATATACCTTCACAAGGTAACTGCTCGTCGAGCCGTAGTGCACATCCTTGCGCAGACGATATTTCTCGCCGACCATATTAATATCCACAATCTTGCCGTTCACCGCCGAGGTGGACACGACAATGTCCCCGTAGGTGAGTGTTCTGAGCGGAATCCCCCAGACGGCAAGCACATTCTCGTCATCGGGTGCGCCCCATTTGCTGCGCAGCGCTTCCTCGGAATCCCCCAGTGAAATATTTTGGTAGGAAAAGTCCTCCGCCGTGATTTTTCCCGCCGCCTCTCCGTGTGAGAAGCTCGCGAGAACGAAGAAGAGACTCATAAAGAAAAGGGCGCTGTAGCGAAAATATCTCTGCATATGCTCCACCTCACAAGCTCAAAAGGCAAAATTTCCGTGCTCCATGATCGTGACCGTCTCACCGAAGCTCGTTCGACCAATGACTGTAAGATCGGCCGTGCCGATCATGAAGTCCTCATGCACGAGGGAATGATTTACACTGTGTTGACGAAGTTCATCTTCCGTCATGTTTTCGCCGTTCTCTATGCAGGTTGGATATGCCTTTCCAAGCGCGAGGTGGCAGGAGGCGTTCTCATCGAACAGCGTGTTGTAGAAGAGAATGCCGCTCTGCGAGATCGGCGAATCATGCGGCACCAATGCCACCTCACCCAAATAGGAAGCCCCCTCATCCGTTTCCAGCAGCTCCTTGAGGTGTTCTCCTCCCTGCTGCACACGATAATCGACGACCTTCCCATCGCGAAACGTAAGGCTGAAGTCCTCAATCAGATTTCCGTTGTAGTGGAGTGGCTTCGAGGCAAATACAGTGCCGTTGACCCCATTGCGCTTCGGCATGGTATATACTTCCTCCGTTGGGATATTTGCCGCAAAGAGTGTCCCTGACGCCGAACGCTCCGCACCGCCCATCCAGATATGTCCCTTTGGAAGTTCGATGCAAAGATCTGTCCCCAAATTGTTTTGATAGCGCAGCTCTGCAAAATCATGCGCATTGAGAAACGCCGTGATCTTTTGTAAGCGCTCGATATGCGCATGCCACGCAGATACGGGATCATCCGTCCCGGAAATACGTGCGGCACTCAGAATCGCCGACCAGAGTTTTTCGACGGCCTCCTCAGAGGAACAGTCGGGAAACACCTTGCATGCCCATGCCGTTGTAGGCACAGAGACCACACACCATGTGTTCTTATTGCTCATCAGGCGCGCACGGTAATCCATAAGTGCCTTTCCCGCAGCCATGCTCGCATCTGTGAGGCGCTTCGGATCAATGTCCGAGAAGATGTCGGGATTCTCCGCCGCAATCGAGATGAATGCGGCGTCCCGCGCGGCATGATCGTCATAGAACGCCTTGCGCCATGCGGGGAACTCACGGAACCGCTCCGCCTGTGCCTGTCGGAAACGGATGTGGGCGAATTCTTCGTCGTTCCAGTTGACGGCGACATCATACGCCCCCGCTGCATAGGCTTCCTCCGCCAGTGCGTGTACGAAATCCGCGCAGGAGATCGGCGCGTGGATGACGAGCGGCTGATCTTCCTGCACGTTGACGCCGACGCGAATGACGAGTGCGGCGTATTTTTTGAGTATTTCTGTCTTCATCCTATACCTCATCCGTGTCAAAGAGGAGGGTCACGGGCCCGTCGTTGAGCGAATACACCTGCATATCCGCGCCGAATTCCCCGCGCTCGACATGCACATCATGTGATTCGAGCTGCGCCATGAATTCCTCATACAGGGGGATGGCGATCTCGGGCTTTGCCGCCTTCGAGAATCCCGGCCGCCGCTTCTTGAGATCGGCAAACAGCGTAAACTGCGAGATCACAAGCACGGAGCCGCCTACCTCAGCAAGCGCACGATTCATCTTCCCCGCCTCATCGGAGAATACGCGCAGATGCACAATCTTCTCCGCCAGATGCGCAGCATCTTCTGCCGTGTCCTCCGGCGCTATGCCGAGCAGGATCAGATAGCCCGTCTCGATCTGACCGCAGATTTTCCCATCAATTTTGACGGATGCCTCTTTGACTCGTGTGACTACAGCGCGCAACGAATCTCCTCCCTTCGTTCAATCTGCCCTATTATAGCACGCTTCTGCACAGATGTCTTTCCTAGACAGAGAAAAAAGAGCGAATCAGACGCGTGAGCGCCAGCTGATCTGCTGTCCCCATCGTCTCACGCGCAGAGTGCATGCCGAGGATCGGCGCACCGATGTCCATTGTCCGCATTGGAAGCTGCGTTGAGAGAATCGACCCGAGCGTTGCACCGCCCGGCGCATCCGAATGATTCGTAAAGACCTGATATGGGATGTCATCCTGTTCGCAAAGTCCTGCGACAACGGCAAATGCCTCGGGATCACCCGCATAGGACTGGTTCGATGCAACCTTCAGGACAACACCGTCACCGAGCAGGGGGTGATTCGTCGGGTCGGCTTTTTCGGGCGCATTCGGATGAAGCGCGTGGGCAACGTCCACCGACAGACAGAAGCCTTCGAGAATCTTTGTGAGGTACTCCGTGCGGTCAAAGCCGAGCGCCGTATAGACACGCTCCAATATCATGGCGAGCGCCGTCGATCCTGCCCCCTGCTTCGTGCGGCTCCCCACCTCCTCGTTGTCGAAGAGTGCCGCAACGCGTATGCCATCCCCGTCAAAATCTCGGAGAGCATCAAGGCATGCCTTGACCGAGGAGAGATTATCCAGACGCGGCGATGAGAGGAAGACATCCTCACAGCCCAGAAGACACCCCTGCTCATACGGATAGGCATTCAGGTCATAGGAGAGGATATCCTCTGCCTGAACATCCAGCTCCTCAGCGAGCAGATTCAGCAGTTTTTGCGCATCATCCCCGCCCTCCCCGTCACTTTGGAAAAGGAGCGGCAGCAGATCCTTCTGCGGTTTCAGCTCAACGCCCTCGTTCACCTTGCGGTTCATGTGGATCGCAAGATTCGGCACGATCATGAGCGGACGGCGAAAGTCGACTAGGCGGAGCTTCGGCGTGAATGCATCATCGCCGCACAGGGCGACCGCGCCCGCCAGAGAGAGCGGGCGATCCATCCATGTATTGCGGATCATCCCGCCGTATACCTCGGCATTCAGCTTTCCGTATCCATACATCCTGAGTATCGGATTCGGCTTTATGCGCAGACACGGGAAATCCGTATGCGCGCACGCAATGCGCAAAGGCCCGCGCGGATTTTCCCCAATCGAGATGATGACCGTGCCCGTGTTATAGAGCGGGAAATAATAGCACTGCCGCGCATGGATGCCCTCCGCTCCAAACAGGGGCACAGCCGGCAGCGCCCCGTTGCTCTGCTCCACCGCGTGATATGGGGATGTCGCCCGATTGATGAATGCAATCAAATCCTCGGCACAGTTTTTTTCCTCAAATGTCATGGCTTCCTCACAATCCATTATAAATAGAAAAAGACCCGCCCATCGGCTGGTCTTTATATGTTGCATAGATGGTCGGGATGACAGGATTCGAACCTGCGGCCTCATCGTCCCGAACGATGCGCGCTACCAAACTGTGCCACATCCCGACAACGATATGTATTCTATCAATTTTTCACGCAAAAAGCAAGCATTTATTTTCTAAGATATTCCTTGAGCACAGCGGCGAGTTCCTCCTCCGTGTGTACCTCGGCATTCGGACGAATATCACTGCTCTCAGGAATGGAACGACGGCGATGGTTGAACCAGACGGACTGCCAGCCCGCCTCCTGTGCGCCGACCATATCCAGATCAAAGGCATCGCCCACATAGATCAGATGCGCAGGGGCGAGGTGCAGCCGACGTTCCATCTCGCGGAAGATGCGCACGTCCGGCTTGCGGAACGGAAGATCGCCCGAGACAATGACATGCTCCTCCGGCACCCATGGGGAAAGATTGAGGGAGCGCAGCTTATTCCGCTGATGACGTGACTCTCCGTTCGTAATGACACCGATGACGGCACGGCTGTGCAGTGCATCAAGCAGATCCTGCATTACAGGTGAGAGTCGGATGCGGTACTGCAGATCCATGTAGAGCCGCTGAAACGCCAGCGCCTCCTCATCCGTCACATCAATGCCATAATCGCGCAGCATCATGCGCACGCGATAGATATAGAGCTCCTCCATCGTCATTTTTCCGGTCTGTGCATCCACAAAGCGCTCATCGCTGTGTCGGCGAAACGCCAAAAAGAGTTCCTGCACGGGCAAATCACAACGCTTCCCATAGAGCGCCTGATACGCGCCGAGAAAGGGCTGCGCCATATCATAGAGGGTGTCATCGACATCGAATACCACGCCGCGTATATCCATAATATCCTCATTCCGTATACATAACATCGCTTTTATTATAAAGGAAAGAAAAGACCGGCGCAATCAGTCGCGCAAAAATTTCTCTGCCGCATATGTGCTGACCGATAGGTGCGTCCCGTCCGTGCGAAAGACAATGGCACCGTCCCGATCGGTACGCAATGTCTTTGCCCCCATCCCCTCATATCGCTCCACAACAGAGGAACGCGGATGCCCAAAGGAATTATCTGCGCCGACGCAGTAGACGGCATAGAGCGGATGGGTTGCACGAGCGAAGTTCTCGCAGCTGGACGAATCAGAGCCGTGATGCGGCACCTTGAGCACCGTCGTATGCAGATCAATGCCGCGCGCAATCATTTTCTCCTCGTGCTCCTTTACAAGGTCACCCGTGAAGAGAAAGCGCACATTCCCGTAGCGGACGCGGTAGACGTTCGATACCTCATTTCCCGTTGCATGCTCCACCGTCTCATATGCGGGCGCGTAGAGAACGTCAACCGTCACCCCATCCACGATGATGGACTGCCCCTCTTTCGCCCTGCCCAGCTTCATGAGCAGAGGACTACCGTCGCCGACCCGCATGCTGCGCGCATATGCCGCTGTTCCCTCATCGGCAGTGTAGACATGTTTGACCGGCATGCAAGTGAGGATGGCCCCGGCACCCGCCGCATGATCCTCGTGTGCGTGCGAGAGGAAGATATAGTCGAGCGCATGGATGCCATAGTGGCGCAGATACGGCAGATCTATGCGCGCGCCGATGTCAAATGCGCCGTCCCGTGTGCCGCCCGTATCAAAGAGCATGGCATGACCGTGCGGGGTTACAACGAGAGCGGCATCCCCCTGCCCGACATCGATAAAATGAACCTTCATCTCGTCGGGGCGCATCATCTGCCACGAAAATAAAGCAGCAACAGAGAAAATCGAAACAATTATAAAAAATTGTCGAAATGATTGAATCAATAAAATAAAATATTCCCGTTTTTCCTTTGGTAGAAACAGCAATACGAGAAGCAGATAGTAGAAAATGGCGGCTAACACACCCATCGAGGGCAGCCAAATTTGAGAAAGCGGCAGGGCCGCGAGCATCCGTGTCATCTCAAAGGTAGTGCCAAGGAGCAGACTGTCTAAGGCAAAGACGATTTTGCCGAGAACGGGTACAAGAAATGCTGCAATGCCGCCGCCAAGACCGAGGATGATGATGAGATCGACAATAGGCACGACAACGAGATTGGAGAGCAGTGAGGAGAGAGAAATCTGGTTGAAGTGCCACGCAAGAATCGGCAGGGTCGCCAGCTGTGCCCCCATCGTGATGGAGAAGCTCCCTGCAATCAAGCGTGGCAGCCGTTCCATCTTCTCCATCAGAAGAGGCGCAAGAAAGAGCAGCCCCGCCGTCGCCAAGAAGGACAGCTGAAAGCTAATGTGAAAGAGAAGAAGTGGCGATACAAGCAGCATCATCAGCCCCGTTAATATGAGCAGATATTGTGCATCGCGCTCACGCCCAAGAATGAGTCCGAGAAAGGCAACACCTCCCATGATGCCGGAGCGTACGGCAGGCGGGACAAGTCCCGCGAGAATCACATATACGAGAATGGCAAGGATGACTGCCACCGCAGAAATCCCGCGCGGCAATCGCAGGAACAGCGCCAGCCATGCAATGACGGCTGCAAGCAGGCTGATATGCGAGCCGGAGACGGAGAGGATGTGTACGATGCCCGTGACGGTAAATGCCTCGAGCAGTTCGGGACGGATCCCCTCATAGCCGCCAAAGAGCATGGCGAAGATTGCGGCGGCATCCGTGCGCGGCATCACCTCGGTCATGCGGTCGAGATAATGTGCGCGCACATTTGCAGCCCAGCGCATAAATGCCTGCACATAGGTCAGATTTTCATTGTTTTCAACGGAGAGATCGCCCTTTTTTGCAAATAGGGTCGCCGTAATCCCGTCGACGCGCAGCAGAAAGCGCGTATCGAGCTGGCCGGGGTTCTGATAGCTCTGCGGGCGGCGGACTTTTCCCTCTGCTGCAATGCGGTCACCGATTTGCCCGAGATCCTCCTCCGCTCCGTCACTACGTATATAGATATACAGCTTTCCGCTGATCGGCTCTTCCGTTTTCCCCTGCACGATGCTTTCTGCGGCAATTGTGTACCGTATATGCTGAACTCCGTCCGCATCCATCCGAACGCGCGGCGCATCCGTAATCGTCCCCATGACGCGCGCACTCTCCCCCGCCCTGTGTGAAATATCCTGCGCAGGAATTTCATAGGCAGCGGCAAAACGAAAGAATCCCAATACGAAAAAAAGCCCCACAAAGGCAATCCATGTTCTCGCACTGTGTTGCAGAACAAGGATGCCGGAGGCTAGAGCAGCAATCATCAAAAGCGCTGCCATATATGGAAAGTATACGGCGAACGAAATATGCAGCCACGCACTGCATGCGCTACCAAGAATGAATGCGGCAAGGAGTCCGCAGAGGAAGGAGAGCTGATACTGCCCCGTCTTCATATCGTTACCTTATCTTTCAGCTTTTCAAATTTGGCATTGCCAATCCCGCGCACCTTTTTTACATCTTCAATGTTTTGAAAATCACCATGCTCCTCACGATATTCGACAATGCGCGCGGACATGGCAGGCCCAATGCCGGGGAGCTCCTGCAGCTCTTTTTCCGTCGCCGTATTGAGGTTGATCTGCCCCTCTGCATTTTTCCCTGCGGCCTCGGATTTTGAACGCCCCTCCGAGCCCCCAATGCGCATGGGAACACGCACCTGCATGCCGTCTTCCAAGAGTGCAGCCATATTGATGCGGTCGATATCCGCCGTCTCGATCACGCCGCCGACCGCATTTACGGCGTCGGCAACGCGCTGCCCCTCGGTCAGTGTCACCAACCCCGGCTTCTTTACCTCGCCGCACACATATACAGTGACGGTACGCTTTGCTTCGGCCTGCTCGATCACAGCCGGGTCGAGTGCGATTGTCTGCTGCTCCCGATAGTATCCGTACATTGTTCCCCCGAGTGCAGCAAGTGCAAGAACAAGGAGGATGAGGAGAGATTTCTTGAACATGGGCATATTACCGACTCCCTCAAAAATGCGGTCAATATGGGCAATCAGTAGACGTTTCGTCCGCTGAAGATCTCAATCATCTCGCGGCGCAGACTCGTACTGATCAGGAGGCGCGTCTTCGGCGGAATCTCATCGACATCCGTATTGAAGAGGTAGTTCTGCAGCTGAGGCTCCTTGATGAGCATGCGCGTGTGAAAGAGACTCGCCTGATAGAGATTGATGTCTACGGCATCGTATTCGTCAAGCGTCTCCTGCTTGATGAACTCCTGAATGGACGTCATCTTGCTGTCCACAAAGAGCTTGCGTCCCTGTAGGTCGCGCGTAAAACCGCGCACGCGATAATCCATTGTGATGATATCCGAGTCAAACTGACTGATGAGATAGTCGAGCGTCTGCAGCGGCGTGATCTCCCCACAGGTCGCCACATCGATATCCACGCGAAAGGTTGCAATACTGGTGTCGGGATGAAATTCGGGATAGGTGTGCACCGTCACATGACTCTTGTCGAGGTGCGCGAGGATGGTCTCCGGCACAGGTTCCTTTGCATTCACGGGCTTCTTGCTGCCGGAGGCAACGGCTGCCTCCTCTGCAATCAGCATCGTGACGCTTGCCCCCTGCGGGTCATAGTCCTGCTTGGCAATGTTGAGAATCCGTGCACCGATCATATCTGTAACCTGCGATAGAATCTTCGTGAGACGATCGGAGTTATATTGCTCGTCGATGTATTTGATATAATCCCGCTGTTCACGCGCGGATTTCGCATAGCATATATCATAGATATTGAAGCTCAACGCCTTCGTAAGGTTGTTAAACCCGTATAATTTCAGCTTCCCATCCAACGCAGGAGTTCCTTCCTTTCTCTCATGACGCACAATATTGTCGTCAAATACGCAATTTATTATTATTTATTGCATATTTTTGGTTATTTTTATTTATTTATCCGATTTGTTTCTTGGCGGATGATTTTTCTTCCAGTTTTTGATCCAATCCAAGCGCTCACGGAAACGCCCTTCCATCCCCTGCTCTGTCGGATGATAGTATGCCTTTCCGACGAGCGCATCCGGAAGACATTGCATATTCGTGATATGCTCCTCCGTGTCGTGTGCATACTGATAGCCCTTACCGTAGTCAAGATCCTTCATGAGCCTCGTCGGCGCATTCCGAATCACGAGCGGCACAGGTTCGGCGAGCATTGTCCGCGCATCTGCGGCGGCTGCAAGATACGCCGTCTCCATTGCATTGGATTTCGGTGCGAGCGAGAGGTAGATCACCGCCTCGGTCAGATGGACGTTGCACTCGGGAACCCCGATGTAGTGACACGCCTGATAGGCAGCGACGGCGATCTCGAGCGCACGTGGATCGGCAAGCCCCACATCCTCAGCAGCAAAGCGCGTCACGCGCCGCGCAACATAGAGCGGATCCTCCCCCGCCTCGAGCATGCGCGCGAGCCAGTAGACAGCTGCATCGGGGTCGGAGTTGCGCATGGACTTGTGCAGGGCAGAGATAAGATTGTAGTGTTCCTCCCCGCTCTTATCGTAGAGGAGCGATTTGCGCGAAATGCACTGTGCGAGATTCTCCTCGGTGACATAGATCTCACCGTCCCGCTCATCCGCATTCATGACGAGCATCTCGAGCGTCGAGAGCGCACTCCGAGCATCTCCGTTGGCAAATGCCGCAACAGCCCTCAGCCCCTCCTCGGAGAGGTGGACGTGCATATCACGCAGTCCACGCTCGGCGGAGAGTGCGTGACGGAGGAGGCACGCGATGTCATCCGCCGTCAGACCTTGCAGGACAAAGACGCGGCAGCGCGACAGGAGAGCGCTGTTGATCTCGAACGAGGGGTTCTCCGTCGTCGCTCCGATCAGGACGATGCTCCCCTTCTCCACAAATGGGAGAAACGCATCCTGCTGCGCCTTGTTGAAGCGATGGATCTCATCAACAAAAACGATGATACGCTCCCCATAGATGCGGCGGCGATCCGCCTCCTGCATGACCGTGCGGATATCCTTAATCCCGCTCGTCACCGCAGAGAAGTTGATGAATTTCGCCTGCGTCCGCGCGGCAATGATGCGGGCAAGCGTCGTCTTGCCAACGCCGGGTGGTCCCCAGAAGATCATAGAGGCAATGTGGTCGCCCTCGATGAGACGCCGCAGCATTTTCCCCTTGCCGAGAAGATGCTCCTGTCCGACAAAATCCTCGAGGGTCTGCGGACGCATGCGCTCAGCGAGGGGCTGATATGCAGCGCGTTCAAAAAGACCCCCCTGCCCATCCATGCTGATGCTCACCTCCCACACGCAGATTCTCTCACAATGGATTATCGCATAAAAAAGGGACTTAGGCAATAGAAAAAAAGGGGGGCGTTGGCGGGAGGCATTACAAGATAAAGCGCGATACGTCGTGATCGCCCGCAATGTCGGCAAGGCAGCGATCCACATAGGCAGTATCGATAACAACATCCTTTTCCGTGAGATCGGGTGCCTCAAAGGACAGATCCTCGAGCAGCTTTTCAAGAAGCGTGTAGAGACGGCGCGCACCGATGTCCTCCGTCTGCTCGTTGACCGTCTCCGCCAGCTCCGCAATGCGTCCGATGGCATCCTCCTGAAAGGTCAGAGATACCCCCTCGACACCGAGCAATGCGCGATACTGCTTGATGAGCGCGTTCTTCGGCTCCGTGAGGATGC
>CAUVFG010000026.1:0-12371 GCA_963551125.1 uncultured Selenomonas sp.
ACAATATCATCGTGCGCGACGAGAACGGCAGCTATGCCATTGTCGACTACGACCGTTTGCCCGCCATGCTGCTTCTCCTCGTCGGATTTGCTGCACTCCTCATCCTCTTCGGCGGCATGACAGGACTCAAGGCGCTCCTCGTCCTCCTCTTCGCCGTCCTCCTCATCGCAAAGGGACTCATTGCGTTCATCCTCTTTGCGCCCTCCCACATCATCCTCTGGACCATCCTCATCGGTGCCGTCATCACCCTCGCGACCCAACTCATCGTGAACGGACGCAATGTGAAATCCGCAGGCGCAATCATCGGCACCATCGGCGGCATCCTCGTCGCGGGACTCCTTGCCGTCCTCGCGATTCACTTCACCTATCTCACGGGTGTCTCCGAGGAACAGGCGGGCATGCTCAAGGCACTCTACCTAAAGGACGTGGACTTCCGCGAACTGCTCTTTTCGGGCATCGTCCTCGGTGCGCTCGGCGCAGTTATGGACGTAGCGGTATCGATTGCCTCTGCCCAGTACGAGATGAAGCTGCTCGCACCGAAGACGAAGTTTCAGACACTCGTCACCTCGGGGCTGAACGTCGGGCGCGATGTCATGGGCACGATGGCGAACACCCTCGTCCTCGCCTACATCGGCGGCGCGCTCCCCCTCATCCTGCTCATCTCCGCACAGGAGGGCATTTCCCTCCTGCACATCATGAACCTCAACATGATCGCCACCGAGGTCGTCCGCTCCCTCATCGGCAGCATCGGCCTCCTCTGCGCCATCCCCATCACCGCCTACGCCACCGCCTTTCTCATCACCATCCGCCCGCAGCGCAAAAAAACGGAGGACTGACCTCCGTTTTTTGTCTTAGGGAAGCACTGATAAATTCAGCACCGCCATCTTGACGCATCTTTTTTGCCCGCACTGTGCCCGCGATCCTCCACAGAGCACCACTCTGCGTCCGGTTTGCCTCCTCGTTCGGACGAAAAATCTACGCCAATCTGAGGGTCTATTTTATCAGCGATTCCTTAGAGATTTAGAATCCGCGCAGAAAGATCGACGGCGTCGACAATGTTTTGGCAGTCAAAGCGCCGCGCATCCAATGTAAGTTCTTCCTGCTTCACGGAATATCCCTTTTTATAGTCACTGAAAATTTCCATTTCCGGAGCCATGTCCTTACGCGGGTTCGCACAGATGTTTTGATAGGATGCCAGACTCTTGCCATATTGTTCTGCACCGCACAGCAATGCGGCATAGAGCAGCCCCCCGTAAAAGCGCTCCATCCGTATGTCGGTCACGGATATATGCTCCGTAAAATAATCAAAATAATCATCCCTGAACAGATCTGCATCAATGACACCCATCTCCTGCAGGCGTGCCAGGCTCATATAAAGTCCGTCTTTGTCTGCTGTATCAACATGCGGTACTCTGTATTCCGCCTCGCGCAACACATAGGTACTGGCGGGTTCATCTGCTCGTTTTTCACCCAGCCCTACAAGGGATGCCCCCATAACAGTCGTATCAAAAAGCACTGTACCTGCGCCTATGGATCTTCCCGACATCCCGGCAACACAAAGAGGGCATTGAATATGTACGACATGATCGTTCAGGAGGAGGCTGACCGCAGCCATATAGGCATCCTGAGCGGGTCCATCAAGCAGCCTGCCCGTCTTTTGCAGAATCGTTTTCAAATAATCGCGCCGAAAACCCGAGTTAATATATAGGAGCGGCAGGTTGTAAAAAACGTCATCGATATGAGACATAATATCATCATAATGCGAATACATTCCAAACTGCTCATAGGGCGCTGACCCCTCTGCCTCGTACAGCGGAACCCTCAAAACACTGCGCCCATGCGGCAAAAATTGCGGCCATGTATAGAAGCCCCTCCGCCACGTGAACAAGGGTTCGTTCGGGTGATCCATGAGAGCCTGCTGCAGACAGCTGAGTGCCCACGGATAAACCCCATCGTCCGCTCCGATGGCAAAGATAAAGGAGCCGTGCGCATGAAGGAACGCGAACTCAAAGCTCTTATCCAAGGAAAGCGGTGTCATGGGTCTATAATAGGCGATATGTGGATCATCCATCTCCTCACAGAGGTCGCGCACGGCATGACAGCCCTCGTCCGAATTATCACTCACGACGATCTCATAGCTTCCCCCGTAATTCACGGAGAGGCACGTCTCCAATGTGTGGCGCAGCGTATCTGCCGCGTTTCGCACAGGAATGACAATCGAAAAATCGCAGGAGGGAGGAGCCGCGAGCAGCTCCTCTGCAGATTCACCGTATAGATAGGAGATGTACGTCAGATAATCTCCCGTCCACGCAGCCGAAAGCCCATAGGAGAACTGTGGCGGCAGACAGGGAGACAGTCGCTGAATACTGCCTGCCAGCGCTGTTCGTGCGTGAAGTTCGCCCATGCGTCCATCACGGGCAAAGACGATCAGCGGTGCCTGCTGCGTGATGCTGCGCGAAAGCAGCCGAACGACGGTCGGTGTCGCATCTACGAGCTCGCCGGAAGCCGCACGGCATTTTCCCACGACAAGTTCAATGCGATCCTGTACGGTACGTGCCTCCTGCACACAGGATAGGGCATAGCTTTTCTCATCTTGGTCAGACTGCACGTCATTGCGCTCACGCAGGAGGATGACATTTTGCCCCAACAAGCGCAGTGCATGGGCAAGCACTTCCATATCCCCGTCCGCACCCGCCCCTGCATCCTCAATCAACAGGAAGGTATAAGAACCTCCGTCGGTAAACATCCGTACCAGATATCCAAAAGCCCCGCTAAGGGCAGGATGTGAATAGGGCTGCCCTGCATCCCGGATGAGATAGTTCTCATATTCCTCCAGCCGGCCTGTCTGTTTGCAGTACGCCATCATCAGCACAGAGGAAAAGAGCGTATTGCGCACCGCATAGTATTGGTCTGCAAGCGCACGCAGATCCTCCAGTGACCCTCCCGCAGCAAAAGACGCCTTCATTTCACCGAGCAGGGCAAACGCCTTTTGCGGCAAAATCCCGGTCTGATAGAATTCGGACAGCAACGTGAGCTGCCGTTGCTCAGGCGATCCTTCCGGAAACGTACCGGCTTTAAGTGCAAAGAGGTCGGACAGCCCCTCCTGCGGACAGAACTCCTGCACCACGTAGTCGATCACATTGCGGCAATACGCCAAGGACTCCCCCTTGACAAGCATCAAGGCAACCTCTGCTGCAATGTAGGGGAGACGCTTTGGGTAGATGCTGCGCAACTTCGACAATCCCGTTTCGGCTCTCTGAAGATCTTCCGGCGTACCGGACGCGATCCATTCACGTATCTGCCGCACACGTGACAGATATTCCAACTCCGTCATGAACATCCCCCCTGTTTCATCAGCTATAGAGCTCATTTTGCACCTCTGAATATCCCAAGAAAGAACATCCGAACGGACAAGCTCTCCTCCACATCAATCGGCAAATGCTCATTGGAGCGAAGCAGAGGCTTCATCCGTTCCGTTAACGGAAGATCGCTACGGAATATCACGGAGTGAGTTTTTAGCTGATGCAGAAAAGCATGTGTATGAAGTGCATTCAAAAGCTGTCGATAGGGAATACTGACATAACCCCGAACTTCATTCTCAAGCACATACACATCCCGCAGGCCTTTGTGCAGGATATAATCCAATTCATAGGCACTGCCCGCATTGCGCACGGGCAGCAGCAGCATCCCGCCCGGTGCAAGGAGTGCATAGAGGCGCTCCAGATCAGCAATCACATCCTTAAGAGGAAGCTCATCCAGATAACAGCCCGCTGAGATGATATCGTATTGCCCCATGTTTTTCCCGATAAGATCCTCAATCCCGTTTACGCTCATTGTCCCGTTGAAAAGGTAGCTTGTATCCGGCAGATATTGTGCATCAAAGACTGCTGCTGTCATATGCGGGACAAATCCGCCACGTCGATAGCTATTGAAAAGTTCGCAGGCGAAATCGCCAAAGCGCGGCTCCAATACGAGCACGCGCTCATTGGCAGAAGGTGTGTGCCACGGCTCCATGACTTCGGCACCGGGGAAGCCGCCGTGCCCATCCCACGCATCCACGCCCCACTTTTTATAGTAGACACGCCGCATCTCATCGAGTGCATTTCCCGCCACCTTGCGGCGTCCCTCGCCGAGTGTTACGCCGCCAAAGTGGTGCATGAACGTGTCCTTGAGAAGCAGCTGCCGCCATCCTGTACGGCGAAGAAGCGTTGATAAATCATCATCCACGAATTCCGCACGCGTATAGATAGGATCGAGCACCCCCATCAGATAGACATCCGTACGCATAATGGCAAGGAAGGGCATGAGCAGACAACGCTCCTCCCAGAGCGCAGGGTTCAGCCGATTATACGCGGCAGCAAACGCCTGCATACGTTCCACGCCCTCGAATGTATTCGAATAGGGAACGGGAATCCCCTGCCCATTCGATATTCCTTCCTCGTTGCAGGTCGGGACAGCACAGGCAATACGAGGGTCCGACTCCATCGCAGCAAGCAAATGCTCCAACCAATGCGGCGTTGCAATAACGTCATTCGAGAATCCAACAACATACCTGCCCTCTACAATATATTGCTGCGCATTGATGGCAAGGATATTGTATTTCAAATTCAGCTTCTTCGCATGAGGCAAACTCTCAAAGTATTCCCGCGTACCGTCATCCGAGCCGTTATTGATGGTGATGAGCTCGACCCGCCCATCCGAAAAATCCGTATGGGCAAAGATGCTCTCAACGGCAGCCTTCGTATACTCCAATTTATTGTATGCACACAGGACAATCGACACATCGTATGGATATTCCGAGAGCGGCGCGGTGTGCAGGTCGCGCATTGCCTGCATCAATGCTGCTTGCTGTTGCGCCCTGCGTCCTTCGTCCGAAAGGACCTCCGCCGCGAGATGCCATAGGCGCTGCATTTCGAGGACAAAAGGGCGGATCTCACAGGAAAACACGCGTGCAAACAAGGATGGATCGCGCCGAAGCTCATCCACAGACGCCTGAATATTGCGCGCATATAGGTACACCTTTTGCAAAAGACCCGTGGCGTCAGCGTATTCAGCCTCGAATGCCGCTGCAATCCGATGCAGATTGTCCATGATGTCCGCTGCGGCGGGCGGCTCTTCTCCACGATCCAGTGCGCCCCGTACATATTCCACCGCCTCAACGGATACCTCCAGCAGCGAACGCATCTGTTCCTGTTCCATCGTGTCCTCCCTTTCGTACATACAGCCTACAGCCCGCGCACAGCAGCCTTCACCACCTGCGCCATATAGTCAATCTTCTCATCCGTCAGCCCGGGATAGACGCCGAGCCAGAACGTATCGTTCATGATGCGGTCGGTCTCTGTGAGTGCCCCCGCGATGCGATAGCCCTCGCCCGTCCGTCGCATCTCGTCAAAGCACGGATGCTTCGTCAGATTGCCCGCAAAGAGCATCCGCGTCTGGATGCCATGCTCCTCAATATAGCGTACAATCTTTGCGCGTTCGATACCTTCGCGGCAGGTCAGCAGGAAGCCAAACCAGCTCGGAGCGGTGTTCTCTGTTGCCTCGGGCAAAATAAAGAACCCCTCCATATCTGCGAGCGCGGCACGCAGCCGTGTGAAATTATGACGGCGGCGCGCCACGAACGACGGCAGCTTCTTCAGCTGCGCCACGCCGACTGCCGCCTGCAGATCCGTCGCCTTCAGATTATAGCCGAAATGCGAATAGACGTATTTGTGATCGTAGCCACGCGGCAGCTCTCCGTCCTGCCGCTCGAAACGGCGACCACAAAGATTGTCCTGTCCTGACGCGCAGATGCAGTCACGCCCCCAGTCCCGCAGGGAGCGCACAATGCGGTGCAGCAGGGCATTATTTGTATAGACTGCGCCACCCTCGCCCATCGTCATATGATGCGGCGGATAGAAGCTCGACGTACCAAGATCGCCAATCGTCCCCGTATAGCGCTTCTCGCCATTCAGCGTATACTGCGAGCCAAGCGCGTCGCAGTTGTCCTCGACAAGCCAGAGATTGTGCCTGTCACAGAACGCCTTCACCGCCATAAGGTCGAACGGATTGCCGAGCGTATGTGCAATCATGACCGCCTTTGTTCGCGCGGAGAGGGCTCCCTCAAGAAGACTTACATCCACATTGTACGTCGGCAGACTCACATCCACGAAGACGGGCACCGCACCGTACTGAATCATCGGTGCAACCGTTGTCGGAAACCCCGCCGCCACCGTGATGACCTCGTCGCCGCGCCGCACGGTTCGCTCTCCGAGGAGCGGCGAGGTGAGCGCCATAAAGGCGAGCAGATTCGCAGAAGACCCCGAGTTGACGAGCGAGCAATGCTTCGCGCCAAGAAACGCGGCAAGGCCACGCTCGAACTCCTCCGTATAGTGCCCCGCTGTCAGCCAGAACTCAAGCGCACTCTCTACAAGGTTCTCCATCTCCTCGTGATCGTAGACACGCGCCGCATACGGCAGCCGATCCCCTGGCGCAAAGCCCTCCTTCGGTGCATGATATTTTTCACAGTATTCCCTAACCAGCGCGAGAATCTTTCCGCGCATCTCCTGCTCGCTCATCTCATTTTTTCCCTAAAATCACATAAGGTTTCGTCCTACGCAAAGAACGCATCGATCTGCTGCTCTGTCACCGCGCGCATATCCGCGCCCGCTTCCCATGCCTTTGCCCATTCCACCGTCTTCTCCACTGCCTCTGCAATGTGCCAACGCGGCCGCCAGTCAAGCGCAGATTTGATCTTCGCGCAGTCGAGTCTAAGAAAATGCGCCTCGTGCGGGCCACCGTCCGCGTGCGTCTGCCAGCGTGCACCATCCCCCCACGCACGGCAGAAGAGATCAGCGAGCGCACCTGTTGTCACGCAGTCCGCATCGTCGGGGCCGACGTTCCACGCACCGACAAGGGATGCGTCCGCCGTCTGCCGCGCCGCAATCGTGAGATAGACGGAGAGCGGTTCGAGAACGTGCTGATAGGGACGTGTCGAGTCGGGACTCCGGATGTCGATGACCGTACCGCGCACGGCGGCACGGATGCAGTCGGGGATGATGCGGTCGGGCGCAAAATCCCCGCCGCCAATGACGTTGCCCGCGCGCGCCGTCGAAAGGCGTACACCGCCGTCCGCGAAGAAACTCTGCCGATAGCTGTAGACCGCAAGCTCTGCACAGCTCTTGCTTGCCGAATACGGATCGTAGCCCATGAGCGGCTCGTTCTCGCGATATCCCCACGCCCACTCCTTGTTCTCATACACCTTATCCGTCGTCACGACGAGCGCGGACTGCACCGTGTCCGACATGCGAACACATTCGAGCAGGTTGACCGTGCCTATCACATTTGCCGCAAATGTATCGACGGGCTGACGGTAGCTCTCGCGCACGATGGGCTGCGCCGCCAGATGAAAGACGATCTCCGGACGCACCTCGTCAAATGTGCGGCGCAATGCCGCCATGTCACGCACATCGCCGCGCACATCACGCAGCTCCTTTAGGATATCGAGCCGTCGCAGCGCCTCCCGTCCGCCCTCTGTCGGCGCATTGAGGGCAAAGCCCGTCACCTCTGCACCTGCGCGCAGGAGGAGCAGCGAGAGCCACATCCCCTTAAAGCCCGTATGGCCTGTGAGGAGCACGCGCTTGCCGTTGTAGAAATTAAGGTTCATCATCGGATACTCCCTGTTATACCTGTATGGATGAAAACAATTTTGCGTATCGAATCTGTGCCGTCATGCCAGTAACAATACGCCCGATGTTATGAATATATTCTTCCACAGCTTCTCTTGATATCGTCTGTCGTACCGCATTTCCAGATTTACGGTCTGACTGGTGTGCGATACGATTGCGGTGTCGAAACAGCTTATCGATCACATTTTGTAGCTGATCCATTGTTTTCTGTTTACAACCGCGCCGATAAAATACGTTTGAAATATCCTTTGGCTTAATTCCGACGAGATTGCACACATCCTTAAATGCGGAGTACGACATATACACGCCCTTCGCATATTCATCATCAATCCATTTTTTCAGCCAGTTGCTCCCCTTCTGCTCTGCAACAGCTTTCTCAAGGAATTTCATCCGAAAGGACAGATTTTTGTATTTTTCTGTTGACGAAACAATCCACGTCCCATGATACATTTCAACAATCCCAAGCTTAATGACTTCATGGAGGTAAAAATCAAAAGCACTGTCCAAGGCAACAATTTGGGCTCTTAGCAACTCTTCGGCAACACATTCATCCAGCACAGAAATATCATCTATGCAATTGAGTTGTTTCTGTATCAGATCAAGGCTCTCTTGAAAATGGCGATCAATGTCGTCAATATGAAAAACGATCACATCCCTGCTTGGTTTTGTATCAACTTTCCGATCGGCTAAAGATAAGTCTCGCTCCATCGCCATTATACCGTCACATCGCTCTCAATAACACTGTTGATAAGCTCTTCATTCAGCATGGGAATAGCGCCATATTTCCCTTCGATATATCGCGCGGATACATTTTCATTCTTCCGAACATTTCTGAGCTCAACAAGGGAATAGAGATCCGTTGCACGATCTTCATTAAGTTCCGTGAACCAAATTTGATCCCTGCGGAACAGCTCCAAATCGAGCAAATTTGTATCATGCGTTGTAAATATAAGCTGTGCAAACTTTTCGGGCGCATTCGCATAAAACAGTTTGATCAGTTGCGTTACGATATTTTCATGCAGCCCTGTTTCCAGTTCATCACAGATCAATATTCTCCCCGAATTCAGAATATCAATAATCGGGCATATGATTTGAAACAGTTTCTTGATTCCCGTCGATTCTTCTGACATCAGATCTGTCTTAAATTTATCATAGACAATCTGCACCTTCATCGACGTAACCTCGTGTCTCTTACCTGCTTGAAGAAACTTCCAAACGGGTTCAGGGAGCGTGTCCTTTATTTTCTCAAAATCTACCGACTCTAACTTTGTTTCAACCGCCTTTGCTCCTGTGCCCAGATATTTTAACACGCGCATAAAGGCTTCCTTAATTTCAGGTTTTTCATCCATCAAATTAATGGATTTTTCCATCCAGTCACTCGAATCGGGTTCCCCTATTGCCGTTTTGTAAAGAACGATGTTGTTACGAAAGAACACAAAAACCTTCTCCACATCTTCCACCGTGGAGAAATTCGCGGCGCACGACAGAAACAGCCGATTCTCTTTTAGAGCATCCTCCGCAAGAGCAAATGATTTTTTATAGTCTCTTCCAAAGGTAAGACTTATTCCCTCACGTTCAAAAATCCTCGATTGTTTCTGATTCGGGAAATGGTATAGATACTCCTCACTAACCTCGCCTTTGAGAATCGAAAACCCATAGGCATAGCGAACATCCTCGATCACAAATTGAAAATCAAAGCTGCTTGGCATGTCCTCCGCACTCAGTTTATGTGTTCGTATAAAAATAGATTCTCCCGGCTGATTTTTAACGCTATTAGTGATAAGACTTTGTGCAAAGGCGATTGCAGAAATAAAATTGCTCTTACCCGATCCGTTCGCCCCATAGATGGCCGCCATACGCAGAATGTTCGAGCCATTGTACGCCTTTGTCCGCTCCAACATCGACGTGTCGCTCGAAGCCCGCATTGAAAAATCTATTTTCTCTTTGATCGACTTATAGTTACTGCATGAAAACTGCAACAGCATAAATCATACCTCCTTGTAAGGAGCGTAGTATCTTTTATTCAATTTGTCAACCAAATTTGCACTATTTATGCAAATTTGATTGTATTTTTCTCTGTTTTTAACGTTTTACCCCCTCGACAAAATCCACCCGTGCCCGCCAGCCCGTATGTGTCTGTATCTTTTCTACAGACGGACGCATGGAGGTCGGAGGTCGCTCAGACGCGCCATAGGCAATCTGTGCGGCGGGAGCGAGGATATCCCGCATCTCCTCGGCGAAAGAGCGCAGAGGGCGCACATCGCCGTGCGCAATATTATAGACCTCGCCCGCCCTGCCGCGCAGGAGGAGCACCGTCATCGCCGCCGCTGCATCCTCTGCATGGAGATAGTCCCAGAGCTGCGTTCCGGCTGTCATCTGCGGCATCTGTCCACTGCGCAACGTACGAGCGAGATAGGAGAGGAGCGTTGTCTCCGGCTCATAGTCTCCGTAGACGCTGAACACGCGTCCCCAGAGCCAGTCGATACCGAGCTGCTGCGCACGCAGACGCGTCAGATGAAGTGCCGCGACCTTCGCAGCCCCATAGGGGGTAACGGGCTGCGGCAGAAGGGTCTCCTCCATGATCTCGTTCGTCACGCCGTACTCCGCCTGTGAGCCGATGCCGAGAAAGCGACGGCAGCCGATCACGCCAAGTGCCTCCACAAAATCCAATGTGGAGGCAAGGCTTGCGCGCTGTGCGGCAAAATCCGTGCGCTGCGGATCCCACGCCAGATGCACCGCATAGTCACACGGCGCAGTGATCTGCTCAGGCAGACGCGAGATCTCCGCCATTGCAAGAGGAATGACGCGCAGATGCGGATGCTCCGCAAGCCGCGCATTGCTCGGAGAGTTCGGACGCACAATGGCATCGACAAGAAAATCATGTGCAAGAAGAAAATCAACGAGATTCCATCCCAGAAATCCAGCCGCACCTGTAACAATCACACGCTCCATCATGCCCTCCGCACGCCGTCATGCTCCAAGACGGCACGTACGATCTGCGGATACTGCTCCACGAGCAGGCGTACGATCTCCGAGGAATAACTCCCCGCCATCACGAGCACGGCGCCGATCTGCCCCTCTCGCAGCACGGAGGGCGCAACAATCGGAATATGCGTTGCGGGTGTGAGCTTATTCTGCTTGAAGTCTGCCGAGTCGAGCACCACGTCGATGCGCCCCCCCATCCCAAGCAGCGAGAGATCGGCAAGCGCCGCGTGTCCCGCTCCCCAGACCGCCGTCCGAAGACCGCGCCCCTCCATTTCGGAGAGAAATGCATCCACACTCTTCGTCACACGATCCTGCTGTGCAAGGAATCCACTGACATCCGGCGCGCGCCTCTTTCGCACCTCGGCAGACAGTACATAGCCGTGCCAGATGGAGCTGCACGAGAGCACCTCGAACCCGCAGTGCTCGAGCGTTCGCCGCAAGGTATCCTCGGTAAAGTAAAGCAGGTGATCCTGTATGAACTCCGAATAGAGATGCTCACGCAATACCATATCGACATCCGGTACCTCGACGATGCCCACGGCATCATCCGTCAGATTCCGCGCAATCCTGCGCAGATAGGCACAGGGGTCGGGGTTGTGCTCGAGGAAGCTCAGGATATAAAACGCATCATAGGGTGCACCGGGGATCTCCTCCGCCCCCTCCTCGAGGAACTGACGGTATACGCGCAGCCCCTCCGCCGCTGCCTGCCGCACAAGCGTCTCGCTGTACTCGATGCCCTGCACATCCGCGCCCGCCTCCTCCATCATGGAGAGGAATTCGCCGCCGCCGCAGCCGATCTCAATGATCCGCTTGCCCTCCAGATGATAGCGCGCGATCCAGTTGCGGAACTGCTGCACGCGGAACGCACGCATCTCGGGAGAGACGCGCGTCGCACGAATGACCTCGCGATAGTAGGGGACAGGCGCCCCGTCCAGCTGCATCATGCCGCAGTACGGGCATACGAAAAGGCGCAGATCCACGCCCCGCTCCGTGTCTGCTTCCGCAGGAGCGGGAAAGAACTGCGCCGATTTCGGCATATTACGGTATTCAAGCAGGGGGGAGCCCCCCATTTCCTGTGCACATATACGGCAATGCAACGTAGACCCCTCCTACGGCAAATCAGATCACAGCATAGCAGACCGTTTCGCAGAATACAGGCGTATGATGTCTGAGATACAGACGATACTCCGGTACAATCGAATGGATGTAGAGCGGTATCTCAAAGAGATCGGAGATCGAATGATAGACACAGATCGCGAGATCAGGACGGCAGCGGCGGATCAGCTGCTCTGCACCGCGCAGCGCAGCCCGCTCCGCCCCCTCGATGTCCATCTTGATAAAGCTGACATCCTCTCCCTGCAGATGATCGTCCATACGGACAATCTCCCCGCGCGTACCGCTCGTCGCGATTGACGATGCCGAAACAACATCATCATAGTAAATCTGCTCATTTCTCTCACCCACGCCGCAGTTGTACGCAAGCAGTTCTCCTATGCACCCATGGACATTCTTTATGTTGTCCTGCAACACACTGTAGTTCTGCTGCGTGAGTTCATAGGCAATATATTTCCGGAACGGATAGCCGCGCCGCAGGAAATCCTCCATCGTATCGCCCGTATATGCCCCGCAGTCCACGAGGACGGATGCCTCTGTAAAGCGAATGATATCATCCTGAAAATACTGATCGCCCTGACATACTTCTCCATAATATTTCTGGTT
>CAUVFG010000027.1:0-12137 GCA_963551125.1 uncultured Selenomonas sp.
CGGGCAAAAAAGATGCGTCAAGATGGCGGCGCTGAATTTATCAGTGCTTCCCTAAGCCTCCCTACACTATGTTATCTGTATTATAGTCGCGATATTGGACACATTTTGTCTAATACACAAAATATTATTTTATTTTATTGTAGTATGTTTATCCTATTCTGTAAAGTAAATTTCAATTTTATTTAAAAGCACCTAATAATTTTTCTCCACGCATAACACGTTATTTTACAACGAACTTTTTCAAATCAAAAAGAGCAGCGATCCATGAGAAAGCTCATACATCGCTGCTCTTTTTTCGAGTCGAACATAACTGCGCGGGCTTGACATCATACCGGCGGGAACGCCTTCGCCGGATACATCTCGCGCACTGCCGCGTCATAGCGTCCGATACCAAGAAAAACGCCCCCCGCATACACGCGATAGAAGCCCTCTGCGAGCGTCATACGCCGCTCCGAGGTCGAAAGCCCGCTGTAGAACGCCTTCACGCGCTGCGCGTCGAGCTCATAGCACGGCAGATCAAGCGCCGTATCGGGCGCGCACACGGCACTCTCCCCCGCCTCCGCGAGTTCTTCGAGCGTGTAGGAGTCCGCGAGGACAAAGCCCCCGACGCGCGTGCGCAGGAGGAAGCGCATGGTCGCGGGGAGTCCCATCGCGGCTCCGATATCCGTGCAGAGCGCGCGGATATACGTTCCCTTCGCGCAGTCCACATCGACGAGAATACGCCGATGTTCCCAATCGACGTGCACAAGTTCCAATCGATGAATCGTGACCGTACGCGCCCTCATCTCCACTGCCGTCCCCTGCCGCGCAAGGTCATAGGCGCGCTGCCCCCCGACCTTAATCGCAGAGTAGGCAGGCGGTGTCTGTGCAATCTGCCCGACAAAGTGCGCGAGCACGCCGCGCAGTTCCTCCTCCGAGAGGAGCACGGGATGCGGAACGCTCTCGACTACCTCACCGTACACATCCCCCGTATCCGTCGCGTAGCCGAACGCAATCTCCGCACGGTAGGACTTGTCCGCGCCCTCCATATACTCCACGAGGCGCGCCGCGCGGCCGAGTGCAACGGGCAGGATGCCCGCCGCCGCAGGGTCGAGCGTGCCCGCGTGCCCGACGCGTTTCTGCTTAAAAATACGCCGCACAATGTCAATGACATCGTGCGACGAAAGCCCTGTAGGTTTTAATACGTTGATAAATCCGTCCACGTCTAGTGGTTCAGCTCCTCCCCGATTGCCGCGAGGATCTTTTTCTTCGCCTCGTCAAACGGCGCGTACAGTGTGCAGCCCGCCGCACGGATGTGACCGCCGCCGCCAAAGCCCTGCGCGATGCGCGAGACATTCGTGCCCTTCGAGCGCATGCTGACACGGTAGGTGTCCTTCTCAAGCCACTTCATGAAGAAGACGACCTGCGTCCCCTCGATGACGCGCAGCTTGTCGAGCAGCCCCTCCGTCGTCGTGACTTCCTTCGCCCGCTCCTCGTCGATGAAGACCGCCGCAACCTTGCCGTCATAGAACATCTCAAGATTGCGGATCGCACGCACCTGCGCCATGACCTCATCGTATGATTTCATCTCCATCGCAACGGAGATAATATTGGGCTTCACGCCGACCTCGACGAGATCCGCCGCCGCCCGCATCGTGTGTGGGGTTGTATTTGAAAAGCGGAAAAAGCCCGTATCGGTCGCAATCCCCGTATAAAAGCAGGTCGCAACATCGAGCGAGAACGTGCCGCCCATCGCATGGATTAGATCGTGCATGATCTCGCAGGTCGCGGCGTAGTCCGGATTCAGATAGAGGTACTCCGCCTCCTCGTCATTCGTCACATGATGATCGATGTTGAGTACGCGCACGGCATCGACCGCATCGAGCACCGCACCCGTACGCTTCAGCTCCACATCGCAGACGATGAGGAGGTCGGCAGCGTAGCGTTTGCCCTCTGCGGGGCGCTCAATCGTCTCAATCCCCGGCAGGATGTTGAAAATGCGCGGCAGTTCGTCGTCAATCAGAACCCGTGCGTCCTTGCCTTGCTCCCTGAGATAGTGCATCAGCCCGAGCGTCGAGCCGATGGAGTCCCCATCGGGACGGATGTGTGATGTGAGGATGATGGTCTGCGCGTCGGCGACCATCTTTGCGGCTTCGTCCAATGTGATCTTCATGCGTCCTCCCCCTTTTCCCCTGCGGGTCTATCTTCGTGAATCTCGTTCAGCAGCCGCTGAATGTGGTCGCTGTAGTTGAGCGATGTATCGAGTGCAAAGCTGATCTCGGGCGTAAAGCGCAGGCGGATGCGTTTTCCGACCTCGCGCCGCACAAAGCCGAGCGAGCTCTCCAGGCCGTACAGGGTATCGCGCGCCTTCTTCTCGTCCCCCATGACGCTGACGTAGATCTTCGCCTCGCGCAAGTCCTCCGTACACGCGACGGAGGTCACGGTCACAAAGCCGATGCGCGGATCTTTCAGCTCATTGAAAATAATATCACTGACTTCTTGTTTGATGAGTTCCTGTATTTTTTCAACGCGAACCTTTGCCAAGGTGCGCCTCCTATCTATAGTCTATTCTCTATACAAAGGGGCACAGCCCTCCGCCCCGCAAAGCGGGACGATGGACTGCACCTCTTTTTGTAGTATTACTCGGCATTTTCTTCCGCTGCTGCCGCAGCAGCTGCAGCAGCCTGCGCCTCGCGCTTCTGCTCTGCCGCCTTGTTCGCCTCAGCGATGGAGGTCTCGATCTCCTCCATTGTATATGCCTCGATGATATCGCCCTCCGTAAAGTCACGGAAATCGACGATGGAGATGCCGCACTCGTAGCCGGCAGCAACCTCCTTCACCTCATCCTTAAAGCGGCGCAGAGAGTCAATCTCCCCGTCGAAAAGCTCGACGTTGTCGCGCAGGATGCGGATCTTCGAGTTGTTGTGAATCTTGCCCTCAAGCACATACGAGCCCGCGACCAGTGCCTTCGAGAAGCGCATGACCTGACGGATCTCGACGCGTCCCTGAATGACTTCCTTGTATTTCGGCTTGAGCATGCCGCTCATTGCGTCCTTGACATCGTTCAGCGCATCGTAGATGACGCGGTAGGTGCGGATGTCCACATCCTCCGTGTCGGCGAGACGGCGTGCATTCGCGTCCGGACGCACGTTGAATGCGATGACGATTGCCTTTGATGCCGTCGCGAGCATGATATCCGACTCGCTCACCGCGCCGACGCCCGAGTGCACGATGCTCACGCGCACTTCGTCATTCTTGTTGAGCCCGAGCAGCGCCGAGTTGAGTGCCTCGACCGAGCCCTGCACGTCTGCCTTGACAACGATGTTGAGATCCTTGATATCGCCCTGCTGAATCTGCTGGAAGAGCGCGTCGAGCGAGACACTCTTCGACTTGATGAGGTCACGCCGCTGATTGCCGAGACGCGCCTCTGCAATCGAGCGCGCCTGCTTCTCGTCGACAGCGGCAAGGATGTCGCCCGCCGACGGCACGTCGTTCAGGCCGAGGATCTCAACCGGCATGGAGGGCCCCGCCTTTTTCACGTTGTCCCCACGGTCATTGATCATCGCACGAACGTGACCGTACGCCGTACCGACGACGATGGAGTCGCCGATGCGCAGCGTGCCGCTCTGGACGAGCACGGTCGCAACGGAGCCGCGTCCCTTGTCGAGCTTTGCCTCGATGATGACGCCGCGCGCCTCGCGGTTCGGGTTTGCCTTGAGCTCCTCGACCTCGGCGACGAGCAGGATGTTCTCGAGCAGGTCGTCGATGCCGATGCGCTGCTTCGCAGAGACGGGTACCATGATCGTGTCTCCGCCATATTCCTCGGAGACCAGCCCGTACTCCATGAGCTCCTGCTTGACGCGGTCGGGGTTTGCGCCCGGCTTGTCAATCTTGTTGATTGCGATGATGATGGGCACGCCTGCCGATTTCGCGTGGTCGATCGCCTCGACCGTCTGCGGCATGACGCCGTCATCCGCCGCAACGACGAGAATCGCCACATCCGTGATCTGTGCACCGCGCGCACGCATCGCCGTAAACGCCTCATGACCCGGCGTGTCGAGGAAGACAATCTTCTTGCCCTGACACACGACCTGATACGCGCCAATGTGCTGGGTGATACCGCCTGCCTCATGCGTGCTGACCGAGGTGTTGCGGATCGCATCGAGCAGCGAGGTCTTGCCGTGGTCGACGTGACCCATGACGGTGACAACCGGCGGGCGATCTTTGAGCGTCTTCGGATCGTCCTCAATCTCCGGGATCAGCGTCGGATCGACATCCGGCGGAAGCTCCTCCGTCGTCACACCGAACTCGGCTGCAACGAGGGATGCCGTATCGTAGTCAATCTCCTGATTGATGCTCGCCATGACCCCCATGAGCATGAGTTTCTTGATGATGTCCGCCGCCGTATAGCTCATCTTGGATGCGAGATCCTTGACGGCAATCGTCTCCGGCAGCTTGATGTGCTTCGGACGTGCGATTTCTGCCTTTACCACAGGTGCAGGTGCAGCAGCACGTCCCTTGCGCCCCTTGCGCGTGCCACCGCGGCTGCGCTCTGCCTGGCGCAGATCCGTGCGCTCCTCACGGTCACGGCGCGCACCACTGCGCCCGCCGCGATTGCGGTCGCCGCCGGCGGCATTGTTCTCGCCGCCGCGCCGACGTCGATTATCACTGCGCCCCTCCGTTGCGGGCGGCGGCGGAATCGCCGCGCCGGCAGCAGGACGTGCGCCGCCGCGACCGCCTGCAGAACGCTGCGGACGATCGCCGGATCGCCCCGACGCATTGCCGGACGATCGCGGACGGTCAGAATTCTCCGCACGCGTCTTAGCAGGTGCCTGTCGCACGATCACGATGCCGGGCGCCTTTGTTCGCGCGCGCAGCACGGGTTTCTCCTCGGCTGCGGGCGGCTGCGGAGCCGCCTTCTCAGCAGCTGCCGGCGCAGGAGGCGCAACAGGACGCTTTTCCTTCTCTTTCCTTACCGGACGCTCGGCAGCCTTCGGAGCGGGGGATTTGCTCTGCAGGGATTCCTTGCGTACGGGTTTTGCCGTGCGGCCGAGTTCTGCCCTGACCGCAGCACGTTCTTCTTCACCGACCGCGCTGAACATATTCTTTACTTTGTAGTTCTTGCTCTTCAGAATATCAATAATGGTATCTTTGTCCGTCTTGAATTCCTTTGCCAAATCGGTGATTCTGTATTTCGATTCTGACATCAATCCACCCCCGTCGGTATATCCTGCAAATAGGCGCTGAGCCTGTCCGCAAATCCTCTATCTATGAGCACAGCAACCGCACGGTACTCCTTGCCGAGACAGTGTCCAAGCTGCTGCATGGTCAGTAGTTCCGCCGCCGGCACATTCATCTGTGCCGCCATGCGGGTAAATTTCGCCTTGGTCTCCTCGGAGGCATCGGCCGCAAGCAGGAGATATGTCCCCTGCTTCCGTTTCAGAGCCTCCTCCACCACGAACGCACCGGATAGGATGCGCCGTGCGCGTGCCGCCATACTGAGAAGATTCAGCGTGCGCTTTTCCATTTCCGCATTCATGCGCTGTCCTCCTCACGCCGGACAACGTCCTCCAACGCATCATAGACTGCGGGAGCGACCCGCCCCTTGAACGACCACGAGAGACCGTTCTGTCTGCGCGCCTTGCGGAGACATTCGGCAGAGAGACAGAGGTATGCGCCGCGCCCGGGGCTCTTGCCCGTCGGGTCAAGGGCGACCGTTCCGTCAGGGCTCTTTACAATGCGCAGGAGTTCACGCTTCGGATGCAGCGTACGGCAGCCGACGCACAGCCGCTCCGGCTGTCTCGTCTGTGCCATTATGACTCCTCTGCGGCGGGCTCCTCCGCAGCGGTATCCACCGCTGCCTCCGCCATCAGCTCCGCTGCCTGTGACTCGCTCTTGATGTCAATCTTCCAGCCCGTCAGCTTTGCCGCGAGGCGGGCGTTCTGCCCCTCCTTGCCGATCGCAAGTGAGAGCTGGTAGTCCGGTACAATCACGCGTGAGACCTTCTCCGCCTCGTTGACGGCGACCGAAATCACCTTTGCAGGGTTCAGGGAATTCGCAATGTAGGTCGCGGGATCATCGCTCCATTCCACAATGTCGATCTTCTCCCCTGCGAGCTCATCAACCACCGCCTGTACGCGCATATAGTGCGGGCCAACACAGGCACCGATCGGGTCGACGCGCTCCTCGGACGAGTAGACGGCAACCTTCGAGCGGCTGCCCGCCTCGCGTGCAATCGACTTGATCTCGACCACGCCCTCCTGGATCTCGGGCACCTGCAGTTCAAAGAGCTTTCTGAGCAGATTCGGATGCGTGCGCGAGAGGATGATCTGCGGACCGCGCATCATGTTCTTCACCTCGATGATGCACGCGCGCAGCGTATCGCCGTAGTTGTACTCCTCCGTCGGCAACTGCTCCGTTGCCGTGAGCAGTGCCTCCGCGCGCCCGATGTCGACGAACACATTGCGCCCCTCAACGCGTTGGACGATCCCCGTCACGATGTCCGCTGAGCGATCCTTGTACTCATCATAGACATTGCTGCGCTCGGCTTCGCGCAGCCGCTGCATGACGACCTGTTTCGCCGTTTGCGCCGCAATACGTCCGAAGTTCGCAGGTGTCATCTCGATCTCAACCACATCACCAATCGCGTAGTCAGGGCTGATGGCACGTGCCTGTGCGAGGGAGATTTCCGTAATGTCACTCTCGACTTCTTCGACAACTTTCTTGATGGCAAAGACATGAAACGCCCCTGTTTCACGCGACAGAGAAATACGGACGTTCTCCTTCGAGCTGAAATTGCGTTTGTATGCCGAGATCAGCGCCGCCTCGATGGTCTCGAAGAGCAGTTCCTCGTCGATCCCCTTCTCGTACGCCAGCTCCTGCAAGGTCTGAAGGAACTCCTTTCCGCCGTTCTTCTCCTTTGTGATTTTTCTTGCCAAAACCCAATCCTCCCTAAAAGTCGATATGCAGACGTATCTGTGAGACCTGCTCCATCGGGATCTGAATCCCGTCGTCAATGGTCAGTATCTTTCCGTCGCAATCCGTGAGTACGCCCGTCCATTGTTTCTTTCCGTCAAAGGGCGCATAGAGCGTCACATCGACCTGCTTGCCGCGCTCGCGCTCGAAGTCGCGCGGCTTTCGCAGCACGCGGTCGAGCCCCGGCGAGGACACCTCCAAGATATAGGCATCGGGAATGAAATCCTCGCGGTCAAGAATCTCCTCAAGACGCTCACTGAGGCTCTGGCAATCGTCGATGTCGATGCCGCCCGCCTTGTCAATATAGACACGCAAATAATAGTCACGCTCGCGTACATACTCGACATCGACCAGCTCCAACTCCGGCACAGTGGTCAGGAGATCGCGCACAATCTCCTCCACGCGCTCCTCGATCTTCGCGCTCATGCTCTCCCTCTTCTCATACGCAATGAAAGAGTGGGCTTCCACCCACTCTTTCCAGATTTCAAATGAATTTATTGAAGTATAGCATAGGATAGGACTTTTGTAAAGCCCTATCCTTGTATTCTGAGCCCATTATCTTTTGCAAGTTTCAATATCGCAGATTCCGGCATATCCGTCATCTTCCCGATTGTCCCGATTGGTGTCTGTGCCCGCAGCATATTCAGTGCAACGTGCATGACGCCCTGCTTCCACGCCCCCTCCATATCGCTCGCATAGTCATGCTCATACTTCTCACGCAGTTCATATTTGCGTCGCTGCCCCGCATCTCGCATGAACGCCTCAATCTTGTCCCACGCCGTATTGATCGCCGCCTCGCTCATCGCAATCGCCTCCATTTCCTCATCGCTCAGCCTATTCCCGATGAACGCCATCCACTTGTCCAGCGTCCGCATACTGCGGATGTCCTGACGCGTCACCTTCGGGAGTTCCAAAAAGTGTATCTCAATGTCATCGGTAAGCCGATGCGCCCCCGTCTCGTCATAGAGTCCGTACATATGGTGAAATCCCGAGAGCGGCAGATATTCATACCCGAGCAGATTGATTGCAACAGTGCGCCGCAGATTCTCGTACTTCTCACCGCGTCCGAGCGTGCTCTGGTAAAGCTTCGCCCAATAGTACAGGCTGCGCTGTCCCATATTCTGTCGGTTCTGAACCTGCACTTCGATGTTGATCTGCGTTTCGTCATTCGTCATGCAGAGCAGATCGAGTGCCGATCCCTTCCCATGCTCCTCCTCCGGATCGATCTCGCGGTCTGCAAAGCGCAGGTCGACAAAGCGCCGCTCGCCCTCCAAGCCGAGCACTGCATTGATAAAGGACAACGTGATTTCCTTATTCTCTTTGTGACCAAAGATGAATTTAAATAAAAGATCGTTCAGTGCATTAAAATCTCTTGTCCGCATGACGGAACCCTTTCTGTGACAGCGTTTTCCTTGCTTTCATTATAAAGTTTCCGCGCATTTGCGTCAAATAAAAAAGCCGTCCGCAAACGAACGGCTCTATCCGATTCTCATTATCCTACGTTTTAGGTTATGTGCATTCTGCACTCACCGTCCATACAGCCGCCGCATGACCCACGAAAGGATCCGTCCGCGCCCGACGAGGCTGACGATTGCGCCGAGTACAAGGATGCCCACGATGACCATGGCGATCGCAGGCAATGCAACAAAGATGAAGAGTGCAAGCAGCGTCCCGAGACCAAGCGCCCAGAGAAGGCTCGTAAGTAAAGAGCGCTGCGGCGCAGACCCGCCGATGCGGATATAGCGTACGGAGGAGCCGCGCGGCGCACCGCCATATGAGCCGCCGTACCGCGCCTGTCCCTCGTCCGCATGCGGTTCTGCGCCGCTCTCATCCACCGTTACGCCGCGATAGGCGGCATTTTCTTCACGGCTCATCGGCCGCACACGCGAATCCTGTTCCATAGCAACAGCCCCCTCTCTAGAAATTGGCCTTTCCGTGGACAACACTGTAGAGCATCTTCACAAACCCCTCCTCCCCGAGATAGCGGGGATCGTATGGCACGCAGCCGAGCGCCGCACGCATGCGATCCTGCGCCTTCCGCACCGTTTTCTTGTTCGAGCCGACCACATGATAGAGCTCCGTGATCGGCGAAAGGTCGATGTCATTGATCTCTGCAAAGAGGAAAATCGCCGCCGTCAGCGTCTCCGCCGTCTGTGCGCGTACGAGATCGGACTGCGCATAGTCCAGAAACAGCTCGCACATGAGCATTTGTGAGTAACGGCTGAAACCGATCTTGTCCGCAATGATCTGAAGCGCGCCGAGCTCCTCTGCGCATACACGCGGATCAATCATGCGGGGGATGGCGTCCGTCAGCAGACGGCGCGGCAGCACATCGAGCTGTGCGAGCGTCGAGAGCACATGGATCGTATGGCGCACGAGAGCCGCCTCCCGCGCGAGGAAAGCGTCCATCGTCGCCTCGGGTGCCTGCATGCGGAAGAGCTTGTACTCACGCAAAAGCGCATCCCCGATGCGCTTCTGCAGGCGCTTGCTCGCGGGAATCGCCGTGATGTAGTTGAGCATCATCATGCCCTCATCGCAGATATGCCCAAAGAGAATACTCTTCGTAAGCGCCCCCGGGATATCGGGATGCGGCAGAACGACCTCCTCGTTGCGCAGGATATCATGACAGACAATGTGATCCTCATACTCCTCCGTCACGGCGAGCACGGCAAACCGCGCCGCCAGCAGGTCACGGATGATCTCGCGGTCATCGTAGCTGAGGTTGTCCCACTCCATCTCGCTGTAGCGGGAGATCGGCGTTTCGTCCGTGCGGATCAGATGATAGTCAAAGAAAAAATAATCCCAAAACCGCAGCCAGAAGGTCTCCTTTTCCTCCTCACTCGCGTGTTCGTACGCCTCCATATCATAAAGGTCACCCGTGTAGATCATCGCAGCGCGGCCAATGTCGAGCTGATACTCAGGGCGGCGGTAGTATTCACCGATGCGGTGCAGGAGATCGTTGAGCTGGATGTTCAGCTCCTCCATCTCGATCCGCTCGTCCTCCTCGATATCCTCGATCGTCAGCCCCTCGATCTCCTCCCACGCCACGCGCTCGGGCAGACGAAACCGCCCCGTGATGTAGAACATCTCGAGATCGGCATCCAGCTCACCGATGTCGATGTCGTAGTCGCCCGTATTCTCGAGATAGGTCAGAAAGGCGCGCATGCGCGCAAAGTAATCCTCCACGTGACGCTTGAGCGGACGTCGGTCGATATGTGCGTCCGCAAAGCGGAAGAAGAGTGCGAGATAGTCGATGCGGATGAAGAGACGTGCAAGCGTATCGTCTCTGCGCTGAATGACGGTGAGAAAATCCTCAATGCAGTACCAATCCGCGCAGAGCTCCTCATTGCTCCGCCCGCGCCACGCCGCCGTACGAAGATAGCGTTCGACAAGCGTGCGCGCGACAAAGATATTCGCGCGTCCGTTCTGCGAATAAAAACGCTTGACTAACGTGTAGACATTTTCCATGAGCCCTCCCGCCGTCATGCGTCCCAACACAAAAAACCAATTCCGTTTATCCTAACAAATGTCTGAACCAATGTCAATGCGCAAAAAGGGCTATTGTACGAGCCAAAACGGCTTCGTGCAACAGCCCCCTATCTCACGCAAACAGATCCTTGAACTTCTCGGTGAAGCTCTTCTGCTCGGGATTCACCGCATCCCCGCTGAGCGCAGCAAACTCCTTGAGGAGTTCCTTCTGCTTTGCGGAAAGCTTCTGCGGCGTCGTCACCTTGACGCGCACATGCTGATCGCCGCGCCCGGCGCCGCGCAGATTCGGTATGCCCTTGCCCTTGATGCGCAGAACCGTGCCCGTCTGGATGCCCGCAGGCACCTTGAGGTCAACCGCACCGTCGAGGGTCGGCACCTGTACCGTATCGCCGAGCGACGCCTGTACGAATGTGATTGGGATCTCGATGATGACATCGTTGCCGCGCCGCTGAAAGAGCTTATGCGGACGGATGAAGATGTAGACGTAGAGATCGCCGTTCGCCCCGCCGCGCACGCCCGCCTCACCGCCGCCCGAGACGCGTACGCGCTGTCCGTCGTCTACGCCGCGCGGGATGTTGACCTTGATGGTCTTCGTGACACGCTTGCGGCCCGTTCCATGGCAGTCGCCGCACGGGTTCTTGATGATCTTGCCCGTGCCGTGGCACTGGCTGCAGGTACGCGAGGTCATCATGCTGCCGAACATCGTCCGCTGCTTGACCTGCTCCTGCCCCGTGCCATGACAGGTCGAACAGGTCTCGGCACTCGAACCCTTCGCCGCGCCCGAACCGCCACAGGTCGGGCAGTTCTCCTCGCGCGGGATGGAGAGCTCGATCTCCTTGCCGAACGCCGCCTCCTCGAACGAAATCTCGAGGTCATAGCGCAGATCAGCCCCGCGCTCGGGCCCCTGCCGGCGTGCACGGCGGCTTCCGCCGCCCATGCCGAACATATCGAAGATGTCGTCCATGTCAAAGCCGCCGAATCCGCCGGCAGCGCCGAAGGGGTTCCCCCCCCCGGCGCCGCCCCCGCGGCGCGGGTCGAAGGCATCGTGACCGAACTGGTCGTACGCCGCCTTCTTCTGCGGATCCTTCAGCACATCGTACGCCTCATTGACCTCCTTGAACTTCTCCTCGGCGGTCTTCGGGTCGTCACGGTTGAGATCGGGATGGTACTTGCGCGCGAGTTTCTTGTATGCTTTTTTGATTTCATCGTCCGAGGCGCCCTTTTGGACGCCCAGGACTTCGTAGTAATCGCGTTTCTCGCTCACGATACCACCTTACTTCTTATCGTCCTTGACTTCGGTGAACTCCGCATCGACCACATTGTCATCCTGCGACGCGCCGCTCTGCGCACCCGCATTTGCCTCCGCGCCCGGTGCATCCCCTGCCGCGCCCGCCGCCTGCTGTGCCTGCTGATAGGCAGCTGCGGAGAGTTCGTAGAGCGGCTGACGAGCCTCCTCGGTCGCCGCCTTGATCGCCTCGATATCCGAGCCTTTGAGGGCTTCCTTCAGCTTGTCAATGGCAGCCTGCGTCTTGGAGACGAGTGCCTGATCTGCGTTCGCGCCGAGATCCTTGATCGCCTTCTCCGCCTGATAGACGAGGGAGTCGCCCGCATTGCGTGCGTCGACGGCTTCCTTCTGCTTCTTATCCTCGGCAGCGTGCGATTCCGCCTCTTTCACCATGCGCTCGATGTCCTCT
>CAUVFG010000028.1:0-12013 GCA_963551125.1 uncultured Selenomonas sp.
CGGCGACGTTCGGTCCCATGGCGTGCATGAGGAGGTAGTTGCCCGGCTTTGCCTTAATGCCGACGATCTGGCTGACACGCGCCGCCATCGGAACAGCGGAGACACCCGCAGAGCCGATGAGCGGGTTGACCTTCCAGCCCGTCGCACGGCACATGATCTTGCCGAGGACAACGCCCGCCGCCGTACCGAAGATGAAGGCGACGAGACCAAGGCAGATGATGAGGATCGTCTCCTTGACAAGGAAGCTCTCCGCGCTCATGGTGAGACCCGTGCCGAGTGCGAGGAAGATCGTGACCGTGTTGATGAGCGCGTTCTGCGCCGTATCCGAGAGACGATCCGTCACGCCGCTCTCACGGAAGAGGTTGCCGAGCATCAGCATGCCGAGCAGCGCCGTGATGGACGGGAGCAGCAGACTGATAAAGATGGTCGAAACAATCGGGAACGCGATACGCTCGAATTTCGTGACCTCACGCGCCTGCTCCATGACGACCTCACGCTCTTTCTTCGAGGTGAGGAGCTTCATGACGGGCGGCTGAATGAGCGGCACGAGCGCCATGTAGGTGTACGCCGCAACGGCGATTGCACCCAGGAGGTGCGGTGCCATCTTGGTCGCAAGGTAGATCGAGGTCGGGCCGTCCGCACCGCCGATGATGCCGATGGAGCCTGCCTCCTGTGCCGTGAAACCGAGGAGCATCGCGCCCAGGAGGGCGATGAACACGCCGAACTGTGCCGCCGCGCCCATGAGGAGGCTCGACGGACGCGCAATCAGCGGGCCAAAGTCCGTCATCGCACCGACTCCGAGGAAGATGAGCGGCGGGAAAATCTCGTATTTGATACCCATGCTGATCGCGGACATGACGCCCGGCTCTTCAAAGCCGTTGAACGGGATGTTCGCAAGAATACAGCCGAATGCAATCGGGCTGAGGAGCAGCGGCTCAAAGTCGCGTGCAAACGCGAGATAGAGCAGAACAAGACCGACGAGAATCATGATGACGTTGCCGCCGGTCATGCCGATAAATCCGCTCCCCTCGACAACGGCCTGCAGGGAGACGGTAAATGCATTGATAAAATCCATAGTCTCTCACTCCCTCCTCAGCGCGATGTCCGCATGCCGCTCGCACGGCCGAAGTTCCGCCATACAGGCTGCTCCGCCGGACGGATCGCATGGATCTGCTCGGCACTGTAGCCGCAGGCGGTGACAGCTGCCGCAATGACGGCGACGGTCTCCGTGGAAAGGCCCGCAGGAACGGCGGGTGCAGCGGGCGCTGCAGGCGCAGGCGCGGGAGCGGCGGGGGCTGCTGCGGGCGGCTCTTCCTTTTTCTTCGTCGGGTCAAGTCTGTGGGTCAGCTCGATGAGCCCCCAGATCGCAGTCAGCACCGCAAAGACGATGACCATGTTGATGACCATGATGACGAACGGGTTGTTGGTAACGGGTTGATGCATACACTCACCTCATCTTGTTTTTCCCCTCGCAAACGCCGCCGCGCTACCCGTACGCCGCCGACTCCGCAAGGAGCTTTATGGAAGCACTGATAAATTCAGCACCGCCATCTTAGCGTATCTTTTTTGCCCGTACTTCGTCGGCAAATCCTCCACATAGCCTTTGCTATGCGTCCGGTTTGCCTCCTAGTTCGGACGAAAAAATCTGCGCCAATCTGACGGACTTCATTTTATCAGCGATTCCTTATGTATATTGTGAAAATAGCACATTCGTTATTATGCTGGATTTCAGACAATTTTACAAGTTTTATTTTCGTTTTTTCTCATGCAACTTTGTCATATTTTTTATGAACATCAGGTTCCGTCCGCGCTCGCCGCATCGAATGCGCGCTTCACCTCGGCGTAGATCTTGTCGTAGCTCTGTCCCGGCTGCGCCTCGTAGAGCTTCGCGCCGTCCATAAAGATGCTCGGGACGTAGTAGTACTGTCCCGCAAACGGCTGCGTCTTCGCGGGCTCCTTGTTCTCGTCGATAAAGTCAACCGTTACGCCCTCGTAGCCCCCCTCGGCACGCAGCGCGTCCATCGCACGGTGGGCGTTCGCGCAGTAGGGGCAGCCCTCCATCTCGATCATAGTTAGTGTTTTCATGGAAATTTCTCCTTTCGGATCATAGCAGTGTGAAACAGCATCTATCATAGCACAAATTTATCTCTCATGCAAAAAGGCGGCAAAGACTTCGTTGCCGTGCTTCATCCCCGCCGCCGTGAGGGCGATATGCCCCTGTGCACGTTGGAGCAGCCCCAGCGCCTCGTAGTGCTCTATCACCGCACGATAAACGCAATCAATGTCTATGCCGAATGTGCGGTGAAAATCCGCCGCATCGATCCCCTCTGCTGTGCGCAGGGCGAGGAAGGCGTACTCCTCCATCGCGTTCTCCTGCGTGCGCTCCGCATCCTCGGGCGTGCGGACAGGCGCGCCCGCACGGATGGCACGGATGTAGTTCTCCGTGTCGGGTTCATTGCCCCAGCGCGCGCCGTCAATGTAGCCGTGCGCCGCCGCGCCGACGCCGAGATAGGGGACGTTCCTCCAATAGCCAAGATTGTGCCGGCTCTCATAGCCCGCGCGCGCAAAGTTCGAGATCTCGTAGCGGCGGTAGCCGTGCGCGGGCAGCTCCGCCATCAGATAGTCGTACATCTCCTCCGCCGCATCCTCATCGGGCAGCGCGAGCCGCCCCGCCGCCTGTGCCGCCGCAAACGGCGTGCCCTCCTCGACGATCAGCCCATAGACAGAGATATGTTCAGGCGCGAGAGCGAGTGCTTCGTTGACGCTACGCTTTAGATCAGCAAGGGTCTGCGTTGGCAGCGCATACATGAGGTCGAGGCTGATGTTCGTAAAGCCCACGCGCCGCGCCGCGCGCACTGCCGCGCGCGCCTTGTCTGCCGTGTGGATGCGCCCGATGGCGCGAAGCAGGCGGTCGTCGAAGCTCTGCACACCGAGGCTGAGCCGGTTCGCGCCTGCCGCTCTGAGCCGCACGAGATACGCTTCGTCCACCGTGCCCGGGTTCGCCTCGACACTGCATTCGCGGGGCGTGCCCGCCGCCTCACGGATGGTAGCGAGGATCTGCGTGAGGAGCGCGGCGGGCAGCGTGGTCGGCGTGCCGCCGCCGAGGTAGACGGTCGCGACATCGCCCCGGCGCGCGCGAAGCGGCGGCGCCTCGCGCAGAATCTCCGCACGAAGTGCCGCCGCATAGTCCTCCATCTGCGCGCGTGCGTTATTGCCCGCAGGTGCGGAGACAAAGTCGCAGTATGCACATTTTTTCACGCAGTAGGGAATGTGGACATAGATGCCCCACCCTTTTTTACTCATCGATTTTGAGTACCGCCATAAAGGCTTCCTGCGGAAGCTCGACGCTGCCGACCGCCTTCATGCGCTTCTTGCCCTCCTTTTGCTTTTCGAGCAGCTTGCGCTTGCGCGTGATGTCGCCGCCGTAGCATTTCGCGAGCACGTCCTTGCGGCGCGCGCGCACGTTCTCGCGCGCGATGATCTTGCTGCCAATCGCCGCCTGGATCGGGATCTCGAACATCTGCTGTGGGATGATGCCCTTGAGTTTCGCTGCAAGCTGGCGCCCGCGTTGGGCGGCTCTATCGCGGTGAACGATGGTCGACAGCGCGTCCACGGCATCGCCGTTGAGAAGGATGTCGAGCTTCACGAGATTCGAGGTCTGGTAGTCGATCAGCTCGTAGTCGAGGGACGCATACCCACGCGTCGCGGATTTCAAACGGTCGAAGTAGTCGTAGAGGATTTCGTTCAGCGGGATGTGGTAGATGACCATGACGCGCGTGGCGTCGAGGTAGTCCATGGTCTGAAACACGCCGCGCTTTTCCTGCGAGATCTCCATGACCGCGCCGACATAGTCCTTCGGCACGATGACGGTCGCCTTGACGCACGGCTCCTCGATGTGGTCAATCTCCGTCGTCGGTGGGAGGTCGGCGGGGTTGCTGACCGTGAGCATTGTGCCGTCCGTGCGGTAGACGTGGTAGACGACAGACGGCGCCGTCATGATGAGCCCGAGGTTGTACTCGCGCTCGAGGCGTTCCTGAACGACATCCATGTGGAGGAGTCCGAGGAAGCCGCAGCGAAAGCCAAAACTGAGCGCGATGGAGGTCTCCGGCTCAAAGACGAGGGCAGCGTCGTTCAGCTGCAGCTTTTCGAGCGCCTCGCGCAAATTGTCGTAGTCCTTGCTGTCCTCGGGGTAGAGTCCGCAGAAGACCATCGGCGTGACGCCGCGATAGCCGGGCAGTGCCTCGGCGGCGGGTCTCTCCGCGCCTGTCACCGTGTCGCCGACGCGCACGTCGCGCACATCCTTGAGCGCACCTGCGATAAAGCCGACCTCGCCCGTGTCGAGTTCCCCCGTGTCGACGGGCTGCGGGCGGAAGCAGCCGACATCCGTGACCTCGAAGGTCTTGCCCGTCGCCATGAGCTTCAGCTTCATGCCCTTTTTGATCGTGCCCTCCTTGACGCGCACATTTGCAATGACGCCCTTGTACGGGTCGAAATAGGAGTCGAAAATGAGGGCGCGCAGCGGCGCACTCGGGTCGCCCTCGGGCGGGGGGATGTAGGCGACGACGGCGTCGAGCACCTCCTTGATGCCAAGCCCGGTCTTTGCCGAGGCGAGGACGGCGGCACTCGTGTCGAGCCCGATCGTGTCCTCGATTTCACTTTTCACGCGGTCAGGCTCTGCGCTCGGCAGGTCGATCTTGTTGATGACGGGGACGATCTCAAGGTCGTGCTCGAGTGCGAGGTAGACATTCGCGAGGGTCTGTGCCTCGACGCCCTGCGCTGCGTCCACGACGAGGAGCGCCCCCTCGCATGCGGCAAGGCTGCGCGAGACCTCGTAGTTGAAATCGACGTGACCCGGCGTGTCGATGAGGTTCAGCTCGTACATCTCGCCGTCCTCGCCGCGGTAGTCGAGGCGCACGGTCTGCGCCTTGATCGTAATGCCGCGCTCGCGCTCGAGATCCATGCTGTCGAGCACCTGCGCCTCCATCTCGCGCTCGGAGAGCGTGCCCGTGTACTCGATGAGGCGGTCAGCGATGGTGGATTTGCCGTGATCGATGTGGGCGATGATGGAAAAATTGCGGATATGCTTCTGATCCATAGAACTCTCCTTTGCTGTGTTTCTTCTATACAATCACATCGAACACGTCTCGCTGCGTGTCTGTGACAAAAATCTCAATTTCTCCATGTTCGGATGCAAGCTCTGTGCGGAGGTGCTCTGCGAGGACGGGCAGGACAAGAGCCTCTGTGCCGAAATGCCCCGCGTCGATGATGTGCATGCCCTGCTCGACGGCACGCTGGGCGTCGTGATACTTCACATCGCCCGTGACGTAGACATCCGCGCCGCGTCGCACGGCATCGTCGATGAACTCCGCGCCCGCGCCGCCGCAGACCGCGACGCGACGCACGGGGCGCGCGGCAGCGGCGGCAAGGCGCACATGGCTGACACCGAGGCGCTCCCTGACCGCGCGGGCAAAGTCCTCGATCGCCATGGGGGCGGGGAGCGTTCCCATGCGCCCGAGACTCTCCGTCACGCCGTCCTCCTGATGCGTGATGACAAAGGCGGAGAGCTTTTCAAGCCCCAAGCGCTCCGCAAGCACATCGTTCACGCCGCCGCGCGCAACGTCGAGGTTCGTATGTGCGGCAATGGCGGCGATGCCATGTGTGAGGAGAGCGGCAAGACGGCGACCAAGCGGGAGGTCGGTACGCAGCTGCTTCATGCCGCGAAAGATCGCGGGATGGTGTGCGACGATCAGGTCGGCCTCACGTTCGATGGCTTCCGCGACGACGGCATCGTCCACGTCAAGCGCGACGAGGATGCGTCCGACCTGCTGCGCATAGCTGCCGACGAGCAGTCCCGGGTTGTCCCAGTCTTCGGCGAGGCGGCGCGGTGCAATGCGCTCGAGCGCGTTCATGATAAGCTGACAGCTGAGCATGGGTGTCTCCTTTGTGTTGATTAGGGAAGCACTGATAAATTCAGGCGTGACGATAGGGGGCGCCAGTGCCTATTGCGACTTTCTTACGATAAAAAACGCACTCCGCTCAAAGCGCCCCTTCCACCGCAAGCGGTCTACACGTTCCGCGCACAGGCCCCTCCCCCGCTACGGCGGGGGAGGCTTGGGCTTCTATTTCAGAGCTGCGCCAGCATCGTCCGCAGAGCCGCGAGACGTGATACGGTTTCACGATACTCCGTACTCTGCCGCGCTGCGAGACTTGTTCCCATGCCCTCAGCTGCACGCGTACACTTTTCGATCTGCGCCGTGATATGCGCCCTAAGGAGAGGATCACGCTTTTCAAACAACTTTGCCCCGATAGAGAGCAGCACCTCGTCGGGCATCTCCGCCGCGCCGTGCTCGGCACGAATGATTTCATAGAGCCGCCCGTTTGCACGCGCAAGTATTTCGTCGACGATGTTCCAGTCGTTTTCATAGAGCCAGCGGCGCAGCTTTGCTGCGCTGTTCATCGGCTGCAGGACGAGGGTCTGCACGCATGCGAGAACGGCGGGCGCGGCGGAAAGGATCTCTGTGATGAGTGCGCCCCCCATGCCTGCAATGACGATGGACTCCGCTTCGCCCGGCGTGAGGACGGACAGGCCGTTGCCCTGCCGCACGTCGATCTCGCGTGTGAGACGCTGCGCGCCGACGGTACGCCGTGCCGCCGCGCACGCGCCCGCACTGAGGTCGCCAACGACGGCGCGCGGGGCGATGCCATCCATGACGAGGGTCGCGGCGAGGTAGGCATGATCCGCCCCGATGTCCGCGAGCACGGTACCATGCGGGACGAATGCGGCAATCGCCGCAAGACGCGCGTCAAGCTGCATGAGATCCTCCTTTCCACAGACATAAGAAAGGAGTGTAACTGCTGCGTTACACTCCTATTGTTTCAAATGGCTCCTCGAACTGGACTCGAACCAGTGACATTCTGATTAACAGTCAGACGCTCTACCGACTGAGCTATCGAGGAATGTGTCAGACATGCGTATTATAAAGGCTACGCGCCGTCCTGTCAAGAAAAATGTTGGTTGCGCGAAACGAATCTCCTACAGCAGACGGTTCGCCCCTTGGCGGTCAACGACAGCCAATCGCGCGACGCATTTCATGCTTGCGCTCTTGGGTCGTTTTCGCATACGACCTGTTTCCCAATCGTCTACGCCCTTCGGGCTTGACTCTTGGACAGGTCAGCAAGGGGGGGCGATCCTATGACGTTTTACGATTTGCTTGCGTTACTTCTCGTAACCCTGTTGATCCTCGTCACAATTGAGGAAGCACTGATAAACTCAGTCCCGCCGTCTTGGCGCATCTTTTTCACCCTCTCTGTGTCGACAAATCCTCCACATAGCCTTTGCTATGCGTCCGGTTTGTCTCCTTGACAGGATGAAAAATCTGCTGCCAATCCAGAGAACTTCATTTTATCAGTGATTCCTTGGAATAAGAAGCCCCGCCGCACAGTCCGGAAAACTTCGGCGGGGTTCTTTCGTCAAGTAGGGGCTGGCCGTTTTACCGACAGTGCCCTTTTTGTATGCTTATTATACGATATTCAGCCCACTTCGTCAACTACTCCAAGAAGTCACGCAGCACCTTGCTGCGGCTCGGGTGGCGCAGTTTGCGCAGTGCCTTTGCCTCAATCTGACGGATGCGCTCACGCGTCACGCCAAAGCTCTGCCCAACCTCCTCAAGGGTACGCGACCGCCCGTCCTCCAGCCCGAAGCGCAGGCGCAGGACGTTCTTCTCGCGGTCGGTCAGCGTCTCCAAGACCTCCTCGAGCTGCTCGCGCAGGAGCATGAACGACGCTGCCTCCGCGGGTGCGGGTGCCGCCTCATCCTCGATGAAATCGCCGAGGTGGGAGTCCTCCTCCTCGCCGATTGGCGTCTCGAGCGAGACCGGCTCCTGCGCGATCTTCATGATCTCGTGCACGCGCGCGACGCTGATGCCCATCTCCTTTGCAATCTCCTCGGGACGCGGGTCACGTCCGAGCTCCTGCAGGAGCTGGCGCGAGATGCGGATGAGCTTGTTGATCGTCTCGACCATGTGCACGGGGATGCGGATTGTGCGCGCCTGATCGGCAATCGCACGCGTGATCGCCTGCCGAATCCACCATGTTGCATAGGTGCTGAACTTGTAGCCCTTGCTGTAGTCGAATTTTTCAACTGCCTTTAAGAGGCCGAGGTTGCCCTCCTGAATGAGGTCGAGAAAGAGCATCCCGCGCCCGACGTAGCGCTTGGCGATGCTCACCACGAGGCGCAGATTTGCCTCCTCAAGGCGATGCCGCGCCTCCTCGTCGCCCGCCTCCATGCACTGCGCGAGTTCGACCTCCTCCTCCGCCGTCAGGAGCGGTACATGCCCGATCTCCTTCAGGTACATGCGGACGGGGTCGTCGAGCGAGATCCCCTCGGGTACGGTGAGGTCGATCTCGACCTCCTCTTCCTTCTCGGGCGGATCGTCGTCCACGGGTTCTTCCACCGTCGCACCCGGCACGTCATCGACGATCTCAACACCCTCGTCGCTGAAGCGCTGGTACATATCGTCCATTTCGTCGGGGGACATATCCTGTTTTTGCAGAGCGTCTATGAGTTCGCCGTACGTCAGCGTGCCGCCGTTCTTCTTGCCCTTGGCAAGCAGGCGTTCAATGATATCGGCGCGCGGTGCTTTTTGCTGCTCCGACCCCTCTGTCATAACGCTGTCCTCCTGTCGTGTATTCGTGATCAAAGATCAATGTTTCCCTGTAGTTTGCGCAGACGCACGGGATGCCGCAGCTTCCTCAGAGCCTTCGCTTCAATCTGGCGGATGCGCTCGCGCGTCACGCCGAAGCTCTGCCCGACCTCCTCGAGCGTGCGTGAGCGTCCGTCCTCGAGTCCGAAGCGCAGGCGCAAGACCTCCGCCTCGCGCGGGGCGAGCGTCTTCAAGACATCCGCAATCTGCTCCTTGAGCAGCGTCATCGACGCTGCGTCCGCAGGATCGAGCGCCGCCTCGTCCTCGATAAAGTCGCCGAGGTGGGAGTCCTCCTCCTCGCCGATCGGCGTCTCGAGTGACACGGGCTCCTGCGCAATCTTCATGATCTCGCGCACGCGCGCCGTATTCAGCCCCATGTGCTTTCCAATCTCTTCGGGCGTGGGATCGCGCCCGAGTTCCTGCAGGAGCTGACGCGAAATGCGGATGTACTTGTTGATCGTCTCGACCATGTGTACGGGAATGCGGATCGTGCGCGCCTGATCGGCAATCGCGCGCGTGATCGCCTGCCGGATCCACCACGTCGCATAGGTGCTGAACTTGTACCCCTTGCTGTAGTCGAATTTTTCAACTGCCTTGAGAAGTCCGAGGTTGCCCTCCTGGATGAGGTCGAGAAAGAGCATGCCACGCCCGACATAGCGCTTGGCGATGCTCACGACGAGGCGCAGATTTGCCTCCTCGAGCCGATGGCGCGCACGATCATCGCCCGCCTCCATACGCTGTGCGAGTTCGACCTCCTCCTCTGCCGTCAAGAGGGGTACGCGGCCAATCTCCTTGAGGTACATACGGACAGGATCATCCAGCGCAATCCCCTCGGGGACGGAGAGGTCAATCTCGACCTCCGCCTCGTCCTTGTCGGCGTCGTCCACCGGCTCAAGCACATCGTCCTCACGGGCTTCACCGACCGCCGTGTCGTCTACAATCTCGATGCTCTCATCGCTGAGGCACTGATAGAGCCCATCCATATCGTCGGGGGTCATACTCCTCACACCAAATGCTTCGATGAGTTCGCCACAGGTCAGTGTGCCGCCGTTCGCCTTCCCCTTTGCTACGATTTTCCCGATAGTTCCCGTTCCTGTCATTTCATCCTGTTCAATCCGTACCGCTGCCGTCTGCATTTTGCCCCCTCCTTTCAGTTCGTGATATTATCTAATAAAATCTATCGTTTACTATATCGTTAAAAATTCTCGGATCCAAAAGTTATGCGTGCAAATTTTCACGGGCAATCTCGTCCTGAATTCTTTTCACTTCGTTTAATTCGTCAATGTAGCCCTCTTTTCCTTCTTGCATCATCTCCTCGGCGCGGCGCGTATGCCGTGCCAGTGCATGTGTCAGACAGGTACGCCGGAGCAGCCCAAGAGCCTCCCGATAGGACGCCTCCGTGCGCCCCTCCTCGACGATGGCGCGGGTGAGCTCAGAGCCCGCCGCCATAGGCTGTGCGGCGATAAAGCCCGCATCCAAAACACCGCCCGCAGCAAGATGCGCTGCCATCGCACGGAGCAGCTGCGCGATGAATTCATCGGGAAAATCCTCCATGGGGACGGAAGATAAAATTTCAGTGAGAAGCGCAGAATCATGCCAAATTGCCGCGATGATCTCGCGCCCCGCGCGCCGCAGAGCATCGTCTCCCCGACGTACGACCGGACGCTGCTGCGCGGCGCTCTGCACCTGCTCCGCACCGCCCTGCCGCAGAAAACGGCGCAGGGCATCCGTCACGATCCCCTCGTCCAAAAAGAGCTCCGCCGCCGTCTGCCGCACATAGGCAGCGCGCGTGACCTCGTCCAGCTCCGCGAGCACGGGCAGCATCTCCCGAAGAGCAGCACGCCGCCCCTCCACGCTGTCTGTCATATGGCTGCGCACATGGCGCAGACGGAACGTGGGCGCAGGGACTGCCGTCTCCACAAGCGCGCGAAACGCCTGTGCGCCGTGCGTGCGGACGTACTCATCGGGATCCTTGCCGTCGGGCAGGAGGAGCACGCGCACCTCAGCCGCGCGTCCGCGCACGGCTGCGAGCGCGCGCAGCGTCGCCTCCTGCCCCGCCGCATCGCTGTCGTAGCAGAAGACAATGCGCGGCGCACGGCGCAGAAGGAGTGCTGCATGCCCCTCTGTGAACGAGGTGCCGAGTGTCGCGACCACATTCGATACGCCCGCCTCCCACGCTGCAATCGCGTCCATATAGCCCTCGACGACGATGGCATATCCCTCGCTCGCAATCGCACGGTGTGCGCGGTCAAACCCGAAGAGCAGCTTGCGCTTGTTAAAGACAGGCGTCTCCGCCGTGTTGAGATACTTCGGCATGGCACCCTCGAGCGCGCGCCCGCCGAAGGCGACGATGCGTCCGCGCTCGTCCGCAATCGGGATGATGACGCGGTTGCGGAAGCGGTCATAGATGCCCTCGCCGCGCTCACGCCGCACGGCAAGTCCCGCCGTCACAAGGAGGCGCTCGGAGATGCCGCGCTTTTGGAACGCATCGGAGAGCTTTGACCACGCATTGGGCGCAAAGCCGATCCCATAGCGTGCGATCGCCTCCTCCGTGATGCCGCGCCCCGCAAGATACGCTTTCCCCGCTGCGCCGTAGCGCGTCACGGTGAGGCAGTTGTGAAAGAAATCACGCGCGAGCGCGTTCACCTTCCTGAGATCGTCCAGTTCACGCAGACGCGCCTCCTCGCGCGGATCGTGCTTTTGCTCCGGCAGCGGAATGCCAAGCTGCTCCGCCTGCCGTTTGACCGCCTCGAACCATGTGATATGCTCCACGAGAGAGATGAACTTGAACGCATCGCCGCCCGCATGGCAGCCGAAGCAGTAGAAGAAGCCGTCGGCGGGCACGACGGAGAACGACGCGGTCTTTTCGTTGTGAAAGGGGCAGCAGCCCCAGTAGCGGTTGCCCTTGCGCTTCAGCGGGACATAGCCCTGCACGACGGCAAGGATGTCGGTCTGCGCGCGCACCTGCTGCACAAAGGCCTCCATCCTCGGGTCACGCATATTTTTCTCCTTATTCCAGTTTTACCCGTGGTGCAAGTCCCACGCGAACGCTTAGTTACGCAAGCGGTCGTGCGCTTATCTGCCTAAATACCTGCGGACTTCTTAAACGCGCTTCGCTTGAACGAAAGAAATCCGCAGGGGGCAGAACACGCACTCGCTTCCGCTTGCTCCACTAGGGTTCGCTTAGGGGCATCGCACCACGTTTCCCCTTTCGCGAAGGGCATCACATAGCAAGCCCCCCTAGATCGGCTTGAACGTCATCTGATCCACGGGCGGGATGTAGATCTCGCGAAAGAGCGCGACGGCGAAGC
>CAUVFG010000029.1:0-11963 GCA_963551125.1 uncultured Selenomonas sp.
ATAGCTGCAATCCCACTCCCAGTGTTTATAGCGTTCTGCTAGAAGCGTGACCGCTCTCCTGCGCTCGGCAGCGTGGATGCTGTAGGAGAGCTGCTCGCGGCGTTCGTACGCCATCGGCACAAGTGGATGAGACTCAAAATCCCATGAGGTTTCAAGGGCGTCCCAGTCGGCGCGGGAGATGGAGATGTTTTCCTTAGTGAGTTTTTCTATTTGCGAGAGTTGTGTTCCGTCCATAATGACGGGGATATTACCAATATTTCCCTTTTGAAAATTCATCGTCGGATTTAATGCTGTGAGCCAGTAAAAAGCTACACTTGAGTTAAGTAGCGCCAAAAAGAATAATTCTCTGTCATCATAAATTGAGGCAAAACTTCCCCCAGCATCATATAAGAATCCTTTTTCAGTATAACGAGCAGAAAACATTTTTGATGACAGAGAGTTCCAGCAAATATTTTTTTTGAATATGTACTCCAAATTAAATGCGTGTGCTGGAATATTCCCATTAGAATCCTCTCTATGCATCATATCATAGCCGTCATTATACCAATTCACGACACAATCATGATTCCCATACCATTTCCGATATGCTCCGCCTTTACTATATGAAAACCATTTTTTACCTGAAGAAGCAGCATTTTGTCTGCTTTCACAGTTGTAATACGATTTTATATTGCTTACTTCAAACCATAGTCTCACAAAAATATCATTATTACCAGTAATCATTCCTGCTCGTGTTTCAGCAAATTTACAAAATGTGTTATTGTTTTCAAATATGGAAAATGAGTTATCACTCACCCAATACGCAATCGGCATCCCCGGGATTTTCTCAAAGTTTTCCTGCCGTGCTATATAACGCTCTGCCCCGCTCAGATAGAGTTCTTCCTTCGCATCCTGCGTATTCGCATTGACAAGCCGTGCATACGTCCCCGCATATCCATCGATGTGTTGATTCGTGAGGACGAACGCCGTTGTCTGCACCACCTCGCCGCCGATCTCCTCGAATGCGCGTGCGCCGAGATGCGCCATGCTCATGATTTCTTTTTGCAGGAGTTTTGCACGCAGTTTCTCATAGCTCGACAGGAACATCCATGCGTGCTGTGTCACCAGTGCCTCATAGCCGTCTGTCCGCGCGAAGTCTCCGCACCGCTCAATAAACGCCGCAAAAAGGTCACTCTTGCTATCGGGATACTTTTTCTTGACAAACGCCGACAAGGTCGCCGACATATTGCTGCTGCCCATATACGGCGGGTTCGTCACCACGATGTCATACTTCGCCGCGAGCCACGTTGCCTGTCGGATCAGCGGCAGAATCCTCTGATCGACCTCGTCCACCCACGCGCGAAAGAGGAGGTTCCCTGCCTCCTGTTTGGCGTTCTCGATGAAGTCCACGAGCGCGTCATAGCGCTCCGGCTGCACGGTCAGCAGAGAGCCGTATTCCTTGGCGTCTTGGAATGTCTCGATGAGATCATCCACCATGCGGATGAGGTCGTCCTCGAAGGTGAGCTGCCCGACGGCGAGGCTGTCCCCCGCCGTCTCCGTCCACGTCGTGAGTCCATTGCTCTCCTCGATCGCCATCACGTTCGGCTGGATCCCACGGTGGAAGAAGCGGCGGTCATACTGCCGCGCCTTCATCATCACGGCAAAGTAGGCGAGCTGCGCCGCACGCTCGTCGATGTCGAGGCCGTAGAGGTTGTTTTGCACGATGGACGCTGCGGCGTCGCGCGCCGTATATCCATAGTCCTCGTAGATCCGCATCAGCACGTCGAACATATAGCAGAGGATATGTCCGCTGCCCATGCAGGGGTCGATGCAGCGAATGTCCTCCGGCCTCCGGTTTGCGTGTTCTTTTCGCATCGCGGCCAGCTGTGTTCGGACGGTCTCCTCCTGCTCTGCTTCGGGGAGGTAGTATGTCCATGCGCTCTGCAGGGTGTCGCTCGGATGTCCCTCGAGCCACAGGCGGCCGAGGGAGTTCTCGACCATGTAGCGCACGATCCAGTCGGGGGTGAAGAGCTGCGTTGCGGCGGGGATTTTCTCCTTTGCGACCTTGATGTTTTTCTTGAGCGCGGCGAAGACTTTGTCCTTCGGCTCGGTGTTGTAGTATTGGTACAGCCAGCCGATGATCTGCACCTGATCGCGCCAGTCCTCCTCGGGGATGCTGTCCGCCTCGCCCTGCGTGACCAACCGCGCGATCACGCTGCCCTCACGGAGCAGGTTGTCCGGCAGCAGCAGTGCGGTATAATCCTCGAGCCGCTGAAACATCCCCGGCAGGATCTCGTTCAGGGCGTCGCATTGTACGATGATGAGATAGCGAAAGAGTGCCTCCTCGTCGTTGGCCTCCTTCAGGGCATAGATGCGCTCCATGTCCGCGCCCTGTAGGTCGAGATGGATCGCCTCGGCGAGGATCTGCGGACGAAACTCTCCGACCTCGTTGGTGAAGACGCGCACATGGGAGGGCAGGTAGCCGCTCACCTCCATGAAGCGCAGTGCGGTGAAGCGGTTGAACCATGTGTAGGCGACCTCCTCCATGGTCTGTGCGTAGCCGTGCGCCGCGACTTTCTCGATGAGTGCACGCCGCTGTTTCTTCTCCGTGCGGGAGAGCAGCCGACCGTCAACGCTGTCCACGTCGGGCGCGGCATCGCCATGCGGGGAGATGCCATAGCGCAGTGCCTTTTTCGATACGCGGTCGATCAGCTCCCGCCTTGCCCATACCGCATATTTCTTGATCGCATGCTTGTTCATCGCTATCTCCCTGCATCCCTCGGTGCTTCCTCAGTCCAGCTGTATGCCGTCGCAGTCCTGGAGCATGTCTTTCATGCGCCATCGGATTTGTTCCACGTAGTCGTCGATGTCCGCCTCTGTTTCCACGGTGCGCTTGGGGAACATGGACAGACGGTGGACGGATTGGATGACTTTCTTCGTTTGCTTGCGCGGCGGGATGGCGGCTTCCCGCTCCTCCTCCCGCGCACGCTCCTCTTTGCAGAGGTTTTCGATGCGTGCGATTGCCTCGTCCTTGCGCAGCCAAATGTTGGGCATCTGTCCGTCCAAGATGGTGAGGACGCGGATGCCGGCGATATGCTCCCTTTTGTGCGCGAAGTATTCCTCTTCCTGTTGGAGGATGCCCCGCGCCTTGCTCTCGTCCTTGGCTTTGGCGCGAATCTCGTCCAGACATTCATCGACGATCTTTCGAAGCTCCTGTCGCTTGCGCGCGAGCATGGCGTCGTGCTTTTCGTGTACCACAGCCATCAGGCCGTTCAGCTCCGGCAGACGCGCGTAGTGAAAGCCGCCGCCGTCCGGAATCAGGGTGATGAGGCGAATGGTGTCCAGTGCCTTTTTCAGCGCCGCATCTTTTTCGATGTGCTCCAGGTCGTCCCGTAATTCCGTCTCATACTTTACCGCTTCGTCAAAAAGCGCCTTCTGATTTTGGAAGAAGGATTCGACGTTCTGCACCTTTTCTTTCAGATCGTAGATGTCGTTCTTCCGGTCGATGACGCAGTCAATGAGTGCGGTGTTGTCCTTGGCGTGCGAGAGGATTTTCTGCATGGTGTCTGCTGCCGAGGCGACGAGGGCTTTATCCGGGTATTTGCGCCCCGTATAGCGGGAGAGGAGGGTCTCGTACCGCGCCTTCTCGCCCTCGAATCGATCTATGATATGACGGATCAGTCCGTCCTCGTCCTCCGGTATGTCCATCGCATCGAAGTAGTCCCGCAGGAAATCCCGAACCTCGCGGATCTTGGCGTGCGATACGGTCTGCCGCTTGGCAATGATGGTGCTCCCGATTTCGCTCTTTTTATGAAGCATCTGAGGGAGTCTCGGGTCGTTCGGCTGGATGGTGATGCCGTTATATTTCACGGTGACTTTCTGTGCGTGGATGAGGTGCGCCACGACACAGGCGATGTCCAGTTCCTTCCACCCGTACGGGATTCCCTTGTAGCGGCTCCGGATGTCCGCCATCGAGGTGCGCAGCTTCTTGGCGTGCTGTATCTCCAGATACTCCTCTACCTTGGCGGCGGCTTCGTCGTTCGCGTCCGTGCCGAAGAGGGTCTGCTTCGTGCCGCGCAGGATGGAGGAGATGTCCGCCTCACTGTCCGCATTCCGACGGATCAGAGGAAGGTCGCTGTAGATATGGGCGACGAGATACTCCAGTGCCTGATTGATCCTCCCCTTGGCATCACAGGCTTTTAGCTGGAGCTGTTCCCCGTCCACATAGAATGTGGCGGCCTCGATTGCCTTGACGAGGGCCGCTCTTGCCTCTGCTTCGTACTTGCGCGCCTCTTCCTGATGGCCTCGGATGATGGTCTGCACGGACCGTGGGAGCTGCAGTACGTTCTTCTGACGGACGTATTTTTCCACCTTCATGGCGTTTTCGAGGGTCTGATAATAGGGTGTGTCGGCGAGGACCACCAGCGCCTGTCCCGAGGACTCACCCGTCAGATGGAGGTCGGTTTTATCGACCGCATCGGTCGCCACTGTGAGGATGCGGAGCTTCATGCCGCCCGTGGCTGCGCCGATGGGGGTCGTGTCCACCATCGGGTCGATGGGGAAGTCATATTTGCCGTCATAGCGGTATTTCTTGGCGGTGTAAATATCGCCGAAGATCATGCTGCCGATCTTGGAGACGATGGCGGCGGTATCTACGACGGTATTGCGGTATATGCCGCGCTGGATGTCCTGCTCCTCGTCGGTGAGGAAGTGATAGACGTCCCCTGCGCGTCCGATGTAGTTCTGCATGAGGAGGCGTTCGAGCGATGCGCCCACCGTCTCGCGCATGGCGATCTTGTCCATGCTGATCCGGTCCGCCATGAGGATCACGATGTTGTCGCGTTTTGCCTTGACATCGTCGATGTAGCGCACGAGGTAGAGGAGCTTCAAGACGGCGACGTCCTGCACCGCGAGGCCATCGCCCGCCTCGGCTGCCCGCTCGGCGCGCTCGATGACGCGTCGGATGGCGCTGTCGAGGAAGGTATGCACGGTGTCATAGAAGAGGTGGAAGGGGGCGAGCGCGTATTCGTCCTGATGCTCGATTTTCTGCGCTGCCTCTTGGAAGCCGGACAGCATGGAGCGCTCGCCGCCGGAGAGATGCGTGCCGGAGTTGCCGTGCTTTCGGATCTCGGCGAAGACCTTCTGCATGAGGATGAACTGATAGGGTACGAAGGGGAAGTTCCGCACAAATGCGCGGGCGTCCCGATAGCCCTTGATGTCGCCCACCGCCTCGGTGAAGCTGAAGAGGTTTCTGAGGACGGAGTCGTTCTCTTCGTAGATGGCTTCCAGCTCTTGCTCGGCCTCCGGCGTTTTCTTCAAGATGCGTTTCTGTATGACCTCGTCCGCCGAAGCCGATGAGAGGGAGAGACGGGTCTTGAAGCGCGCCTGTATCCGAGAGAATTCATTTTCGCGCGCCTTGATGACTTCGTCGATGGCCTCCTGCCCCGTGCAGACGACCCAGACCTTGCCGCGGCACGCGCTGCCGATCGTCTCCACCAGCGACTGGAGGTTCAGGAGGAGGTCGGTGTCGCCGCCCACATACTGGCCAACCTCGTCGATCATGAAGAGCAAGCGGAAGTCCTGCGGCCGGGCTTCCACGTATTCTCTGATCTCGGAGACGAGCCTTGCGATGGAGATCTCTACGGTCTCCGTGCCGTTGAACCAGTTCTTGGCAGCGCTCTCGCTCATGCCGACACTCGCCATGAGCGTCTCCACCACATCATCTTCAAAAAAGGCAAAGGAGTCCCGCGCCTTTCGCCACGATGTGCCGTGCTTTTGTGCAAAGGTGCGGCGAAACGCCTCGGTTCTGCCCTGTTTTTCTATGAACTGCTCCAGCTTGGCGACCTTCAGATCCTCTCCATAGAAGCCCAGATAGTTGTAGAACATCTTGGCAAATACGCGAAGTACCGCCGTCCTGTCTTTGTTGCTGAAGCCTTGGATGTCGATGTTGAAGAGGATGGTGTCCGTCTTTCCCCTGGTGGCGTCGTCAATCATCCGAAAGGTGTCAGCATCATCCTCGAGCTTCCTACGGAAGCGCTCGACCGTTCGGATCCCCTGCACGTCCCTGTTCTCCAGGAGGTAGGAGAGCATCTTGAGAAAGTGCGACTTGCCGCTGCCGAAGAAGCCGGAGATCCATACGCCGATGTCTGCGGTGTCCTCCCCGAACGATGCGCCATAGTTGCGGAAGAATGTCCGGAGGTGCTTTTTCAGCTCGCGCGTGATGACATACTCATCAAGCTCTTGGACGAGGACGCGGCTCTCATCCTGATCGACCTTGACCACGCCGTTGATCTTGCGGTTGATGTCCTCTGCGAACATATCTTTTATCATCATAACGCGCACCTCTTTCGTCGTCCTATACGATATTGAATGCCCGATAGTACGGATTGGGCGTCAGCTTGTCAAACAGTCTTACATAGCGGCCATCGAATGTCCCCGGATACATGACTAGGATCGGTACGTCGGAAAAATGCGGCTGCATGGCATCGAGCAGCGCATGGACGCGAATGAAGGGAAACGTCGCCCCCACACCCGTGATGAGAATGACGTCGCCGACGCTATGAGGCACGGCCTTCATTTTTTCGATGAAGGCAAGGTTGTTCGCGATCCGCGCCAAGTGCGCCAAGATGAACGCATGGCCTTTTTTATTCTCAAGATCGGGGATCTTGTCCGTAATGCGTTTGTCCTTGCAGATGTCGAGAAATACGCGGTAAAGGTTATACTCTATGATGCGGCAGCCGCGGCCGGCGTCCCTTATCAAGCGCTCCGTAAAATGGCGAACCGCCATTTCCTCCTTGGGATCATAGCAGAACATGCGAATGTTGACTTCGTTGGACAGCCCTTTTCCTTTGAGAAAGTCTTGGCTCTCGATCAGCTGCCGAAGGGCGTCAAGACGCTCGTTCAATTTGCTCATCCGTCGATTCTCCTATCCCAAACAGTTGAACGCCGGGAGGGCGATTTCCTGCCCGGCCGCCCGTATGGCGTGCTCCAAAATCGGGCTGAGCAGCACGGGGTTCAATCTCCGCGCCGCAGAGCTATCCAGATACGCGTTCTCCACCAGTGTCCTTGTGAGGACTTGCCTGAGCTTTACGATCGTATTGTCGCTCCATGCGGCGACCCAATCATCCTGCTCTTGCAGGCGCAGGAAAAACGCGTGCAGGTCCGCCCTGCCGAAGGAGCTGTCCAAGTGACGATATTTCGCGCCGATCACCGTGACCATGAAATCCCATACCAGGCGATATTGCCGCATCATGGCATAGAGACAGATCTGCTTTGCCACATCGGCGGATTCCCCGGCGATGGCAGCGATCAATGTCCGATCGGCGAGGGCATCCAAGCGTCGCAGGCAGGTGAGCGCCATCCGGCGAACGGATTTCTCTGTTGGATATTGAAAAAGATTTTCAGAGATGATCTTTGTCAGGACTTCATCCCTTTCAAGTCCTTCCGTCACCAGTTTCGCCGTGGTTCGCATTTCATGAAACAGGAACTGCTCCCGTGTCAAGACAGCACTGTACGGGCTGGACTCTTTGCGTTTTCTGTCGATGTTCTGCGGCATGATTTACCTCCGGCCGTGCTGTCCTCCATCTGCACTGTGCGTGGCTGAGTTTGCCTTTCCCGTGCGGCAATTTGTGGTAAAGCTTACAAAATCCAACGGCAAAAATGGTCTCATCGCACCTCGACCTGACACATCCGCATCGCCGCGAGTGCATTCGCGTGACTCTCAGGCGTGACCCCCGCGCAGCAGGAGGCATCGACACGGATGTGCTTTTCGGGGTAGAACGCCTTCACGAGGAGGGCGTTGGAGATGACGCAGATGTCCGTACAGAGCCCGACGAACTCGATTTCGTCATAGTCCGCAAGCGCAGCGGGGAGGGTGGTCGCGCCAAACGTAGGCTTTTCGAGGATGGCGGCCGCCTCCCGTACAAAGGGTTGGAGCGCCTCTGCGATCTCCCACCCCGCCGTGCCGCGGATGCAGTGCTCGACAGGGAGCTTTTGCCCCTCCTGCGTCCGGAGGTAGTCCGCGCCGTGCGTGTCCATGGTGAAGATGAGCGCCGTCCCCTCTGCGCGTGCGGCGGTGAGCTTGTCCACGAGATGCGGCAGCATCGCCTGCGCCTCGGGCGTCCCGAGCGCCCCGTCGATAAAGTCATTCTGCATATCTACGACCACGATTGCGTTTTGCATGATGTGTCCTCCTTACTTGTCATGTATTCGCATTATATCATATGCTGCATGCAAAAAGCACCCTCTCCCGTAGGATTGGGTGCTCTCCTGCGAAGCAAATCACGTATTCTTCGCAATGATTGCGCCGATGACGGCGCCCGCGATGATGGCAGTGTTGACGCTGCCCTGCGCGTAGCGCTTGCCGCCCCATGCGAGCTGCTGCATCGCGGCGCTGCCGTCCGCCGTGGTAAATGTATGTAAATTTATTGAGCTCTGCTAGGGAAGCACTGATAAATTCAGCACCGCCATCTTAGCGCATCTTTTTTGCCCGCTTTTCGTTAGCAAATCCTCCACATAGCTTCGGCAGCGTTGGGTTTGCTGCCTCAATCGGACGAAAAAATCTACGCCAATCTGCAGGTCTATTTTATCAGCGATTCCCTAAGACAAAAACCCGATCCGTGTGCCCGATAGTACTGCGCCTTGCCGCGCAGTACATCGCCGCCGCGTGTGCCGTCCTGTGCCCACGGGGCAAAGACAGGGCTCTCCGCCGTGCCGAGGTACTCCAGATCCCAGCGCTCGCAGGTACTGCGCGGTCCGTAGGGCGCGTGGGCGTGCACGCCGTCCTCGTTGTCCGCCGCCTCGCCATGCGTCAGGACACGCTCCCTGTCGATCGTCAGCCACAGCCCATCCGCAAGCGCCGTCACCGCCATCGCAATCCCATCGATCTGGGCGGTGGTCGGCGGCTCCGCTCCGAGCTCGTCCGTCGTCGCGCCGACGCAGCCGAGGAGGGCGATGCTCACGCTCCCGCTGTTGCGCAGGTAGGTCGCGGCGAGCACCTCGTCGAGCGCGCCGTCTCCGATGACGTAGATGCCGCCGCCCGCGTCGATCTGGACGTGGTAGTCCGCAAAGAACTGCCCGTAGTGCCCCGCAGTCCAGTGCAGATACAGCTTCGTCTCACGTGCACACCGCGCGGCAGCATAGTGGAGCGGCATACGATACGCCGCCGCAAGTTCGCGCAGCTCCGTGCAGGTGACGCGCCGCATGGCGGAGGGGGGCAGTACCGCGCTCATCGTACGCCCTCCTTTTCCCCACGCATCATGACCGTCCGCCCGAGAAAGCCGATCAGACCCGAGGCGATGTTGCTCGTCAGCTCCGCGCTCCCGTAGAAGACGGACAGAATCGCGACGACGACGAGTCCCGTCCCGACCATCCAGTCCACGCGCGGCAAATAATTTCGCATAAAAATTCTCCTTTCCTGTCATGCAGATATTCCTTGATAGAATACTTGCTGCAAGCGCAGAAAAGGAGAGTTTTTTCGGGCAAATCCGTCCCCTTACGGGGATGTGGTTTTGAAATGTTTCATTCAACCAACTCATATACATGCTTTTATGCCAGGCGTTTCCGTCCCCTTACGGGGATGTGGTTTTGAAATTTTGGCAATATGCAAAGCTACACCTCGCGGTTAAAGCGTTTCCGTCCCCTTGCGGGGATGTGGTTTTGAAATAAGCGTAGCTGTTGAGGCAACCGCCAACTTTGAGTGAGTTGTTTCCGTCCCCTTACGGGGATGTGGTTCATATGAATCGCTTATGCCGCGCTTTCTGTCACAATGGCGAGAATATCTTCCTGCCGAATCGTATCGGTATCAATGCTACCATCCGGTCGGTCAATATCCGCCTCATAAGCAACCCCAATCTCATAAATCTCTACAATCGTGGCTGCCTCACCGGATTTGAGCCGAACTTTATCGTATAGCTTGATCTCCATGATGTCACTCCTTTACATAGATCACCCGATATTTATGTCCTTTTTCCGTCCCCTTGCGGGGATGTGGTTTTGAAATAAAGGCTGACCTGCGTTTGGGTGCCAGTCCAGATGTGTTTCCGTCCCCTTACGGGGATGTGGTTTTGAAATCCTTGCGCGTGGAAGCCTTGCTGTGCCTGTCTCAAAATACCGTTTTGCGGCGCAGATCTCATGAATAGTATAGCACAAGGCTGCCCGACGCGCAAGAATAACCGATGAGATACCGCTACTTTTTCCGCATCTTCTCGAGGTATTGCCGCGTCTCATGCACGACGACACCCGAGAGCGCGATGAGGGCGATGAGGTTCGGGATCGCCATGAGTCCGTTCACGATGTCGGCGAGCACCCAGATCGCCTCGAGCTTCAGGAATGCGCCGCACGCGATGAGCGCGATGAAGACGAGGCGGTACGGCAGGATGGCACGCACGCCTCCGAGGTAGAGGACGGCGCGCTCGCCGTAGTAGTTCCAGCCGAGGATGGTGGTGAACGCAAAGAGCGCGAGCGAGACGGTGAGGAGCATGCCGCCGATGTCCCCGTAAAGACTGGTGAATGCCGCGCCCGTCATGGCTGCGCCCGCCGTGTCGCCGTGCCATGCGCCCGTGAGGACAAGGACAAGCCCCGTCATGGAGCAGATGATGATGGTGTCGATGAACGTGCCCGTCATGGAGATCAGCCCCTGCTCGGCGGGCTCCTTCGTCTTTGCCGCCGCCGCCGCGATCGGCGCGGAGCCAAGACCCGACTCGTTCGAGAACACGCCGCGCGCAATGCCATTCTGCATCGCCATCATGACGGTCGCGCCCGCGAATCCGCCCGCCGCCGCCGTCCCTGTGAACGCACTGCCTGTGATGAGCGCAATCGCCGCCGGGATCTCGCCGATGTGCATGAGGATGATCCCCGCGCAGATGACGATGTAGAGCACCGCCATAAAGGGGATGATGCGTGCGGAGACTTCGGCGATGCTCTTGAGTCCGCCAATCGTGATCGCCGCGATGAGGACGGTGAGTGCGATGTCGGTCGCGATGCGCGGCACGCCGAAGGACAGCTCTACGGAGTCCACGATGGCGTTGACCTGCGGGAATGTGCCGATGCCAAAGAACGCAACGAGCACCGCCGCCGCCGCAAAGAACGCTGCGAGCGGACGGTATTTCTCCCCCATACCGCGCCGGATGTAGTACATCGGGCCACCTGCGATCTCGCCGTGCTCGTCCGTCGTGCGATACTTGACGGCGAGCAGCCCCTCCGCGTACTTCGTCGCCATGCCGAAGAATGCCGCCATCCACATCCAGAAGATTGCGCCGGGGCCGCCGACCTTCACCGCCGTCGCAACGCCGACGATGTTGCCCGTGCCGATCGTCGCGGCAAGCGCAACGCACAGCGCCTTAAAGCTCGATATATCGCCCGCGCCCTTGTTCTTGGCACAAAGGATCAGCCCGAGCGCACGCGGCAGGTGTACGACCTGGATCAGCGCGAGCCGCACGGTGAGCAGGATGCCCGTACCCACGAGCAACGTGATGAGCGGAACGCCCCAGAGAAATGAGTCAATGGCGTTCAGCATGGGAAGAAATGAGTCCATGTCACATACCTCCAAAAATGAAAATATGATGGTATTTTACCATGATAAAGGATGAAATGTCCATGTATACATAAGGAAAACAGCCTCCACACCGTTCCAATACGAACGGCAAGGAGGCTGTTCACGTTGATTTATTCCGCGCCGACAATGCCGATGCGCGTGATGACTCCGTTCTCCGCGCTGAACACGATCGCGACCTCACGCGCGTCGCGATAGACGAAGCTCTCTTTGCCGCTCTCGTTTTGCGTGTAGCGGTGCGGCTTGCCGTAGGTGCGCATGACCTTGTCGGAAGGATCGCCGACACGCACCCCCGCGGGCGTTGCGATCCCGTTGTGCGCCGTCGTGATCACATACATCGCCGTATCCTTGACAAAGATGACCTGAAATGACGTTCCGTAGGTGTAGGTATCCATCATCTCACCAAACATGGCGCCCTTCACCGGCTCGGTGC
>CAUVFG010000030.1:0-11818 GCA_963551125.1 uncultured Selenomonas sp.
TTTATTTCAATGTCAATGATACGGGGCAGTGATCGCTCCCGAATATGTCCGCATGAATCTCTGCCGCAGCGATGCGGTCACGCAGCTCCTCGGAGACAAGGAAGTAGTCGATGCGCCACCCTGCATTCGTCTCGCGCGCATGGCGCAGGTACGACCACCACGTATACGCACCTGTCTTGTCAGGGTACAGGGCGCGGAAGGTGTCGACAAATCCAGCCGCGAGCAGTTCCGTGAACTTGCCGCGCTCCTCGTCCGTAAAGCCCGCATTTCGACGGTTGCTTTTCGGGTTCTTGAGGTCGATCTCCGTGTGCGCGACATTGAGGTCGCCGCATAGGGCGACTGGCTTTTTCGCACGCAGGTCAAGCAGGAATGTGCGAAACGCATCCTCCCAGACCATACGGTAGTCGAGCCGCGCGAGTGCGTTTTTCGAGTTCGGCGTGTAGACAGTAACGAGATAGAGATCCTCGTACTCCATCGTGATGACGCGCCCCTCGTGATCGTGCTCCTCTATGCCAATGCCGTAGCTGACCGAGAGCGGCTTTACGCGCGTAAAGATTGCCGTGCCGGAGTAGCCCTTTTTCTCCGCGCTGCAGAAATACTGCTCGTAGCCGGGCAGGTCGAGGATCGCCTGCCCCTCCTGCATCTTCGTTTCCTGCAGACAAAAAGCATCCGCATCGAGTTCTTTGAAAGACTCCATAAAGCCCTTCTTGAGTGCAGCACGCAGCCCGTTGACATTCCATGATACAAAGCGCATTGCGTTCCTCCGTCAGAGCGTCTTATACGCAGAAATCGGCCAGAATACGAGGACAGCTTTGCCCTTGATGAGGTCGTACGGCACAAAGCCGACGTCGGCAAAACGACTGTCCTCAGAATTGTTGCGGTTGTCGCCCATCACGAAGATGCGCCCCTCGGGCACAGTCATCTTCGGGAACTCGCTGCGCGTCTTCTCGAGGATGTAGTCCTCCGTCAGCAGCTGATCGTTGACGAGCACGCGCCCCTCGTGGATCTCAATCGTATCCCCCGGCGTCGCAATCACGCGCTTGATGAAGTCGCGGCTCGGATCGCGCGGGTACTGGAAGACGAGAACCTCGCCCTTCTCCGGCACGCGGAAGCGATAGATAAATTTATTGACGACGAGGCGCTCCTCCGACTCCAGTGTCGGGCGCATCGACGGGCCGTCGACGACATAGAGCTCCACGATGAAGGTGCGAATGAACATGGCGAGCGCGACGGCAACGACAATGGATACGATCCAGTCCTTGATCTCCGCTGCGGTCGATGTTTCCTTTTCCATAAAGTTCTCCTCTCAAACAGGAAAATAAGCAAAAATAGGGACTGCCGCAGCAGTCCCCATCCATGCCCAATTAGCGCTTTTCCCGAATGCGAGCCGCCTTGCCCGTAAGTCCACGCAGATAGTAGAGCTTCGCACGGCGGACGATGCCGCGGCGCGTTACCTCGATCTTTGCAATACGCGGGGAGTGTACAGGGAAGAGTCGCTCGACACCGACGCCCGATGCAATGCGGCGCACCGTGAAGGTCTCACGAACGCCCGAACCCTGACGTGCAATGACAACGCCCTCGAACACCTGAATGCGTTCGCGCGTGCCCTCGACGATGCGCGCGTGAACGCGAACCGTATCGCCCGGTGCAAATGCGGGGATGTCAGAGCGGAGCTGCTCCTTCTCAAGGATCTCGATGATATTCATATGTTTTCCTCCTTCGCTCGGACGTTCATAGCCGGCTCATGCCGCCCAGCGGACCATCCACACACATACTTAGTGACTATAGCATAAGATCGACGCTGACGCAAGAAAATTTTTCATCAGCGATCACGGCGGCTCTTTCCATCACCTTCGTCGTTCCCGTCGGACTGCGGTTTTTTCTTCACGCGGCGCGGCGGCATATGTGCCCTCCAATCCGGCTCGCAGGTGATGCGGTTGCGTCCGTTCTCCTTCGACTGATAGAGCGCCGTGTCCGCGCGCTTTACCATATGCTCCGCCGTATCCTCCGGTGTGCCGTACCAGATGGCGACACCGCCGCTGCACGTCACCTGATCCGAAGGGTTGATGTGTGCCTCGGAGACCGCCTCACGAAGCATATTGGCGAATGCCTCCGCTTCCGCTCCATCGTAATGGAGGCAGAGCAGGATGAACTCCTCACCGCCCCAGCGGATAAGAATGTGCCGCCGATCAAGGAAGCCGCTGATCGTCTGTGCGAAGCCGACAAGCACCACGTCGCCGACATCGTGCCCATAGGTGTCATTGATCTTCTTAAAGTGGTCAATGTCAAACATGATGAGCGCGAACGGCTCCTTGATCTCGAGCGAGATCCGCATGAAGTCGCGCGTCGCCGCAGGGAATTTGTTCCGGTTGAACGCCCCCGTGAGCGGATCAACCTCCATTTTCCGCGTCACAACGCTGACCTCGTTCTCAAGGCTCGCGGAGAGTTCGGCAAGGTAGCGTTCATGCGCCGCACGTTCCAAGATCAGCTGTACGATAAAGAAGCCGATCGTATAGATGCCAAAGGGAACAAAGTACGTATGCCACGGAAAGATGCGGTACTGAAAGGACAGCCCATCGACGACGGCAAGTACCGACAGCGTACCAAAGGCCACGAGGAGCGGCCTGCAGTGTTTGTTCCCACGCCGATGACACATGAAAAGCCAATATCCAATCATCATCCCGCAGACAGCGAGCGCAAGATAGAAGAAGAAACGCATGAGGTAGAGGCCGTTCTGCCCTAGTATTTCAAGCACAATGGCAGATACAAAAATGAGTCCGTATACAATGGAGATCTGGAGGATCCGCTTTTTGTAATCGTCGTCGATGACACGGTAGATCAGAAGATTTGCCGACAGAGGTATGAGATAGGACGAGACGAGTTCCAGTGTCCACCAAAAAACGGGCCAATCTGCCCAGAGAAGCACGAGGCTCGAGGAGCTGAGCATCCAGACAAAGAACACCACGAGTACGACGATCAGTCGCAGATAGATATCGCGCAACTCTTTTTCCGTAAAGAAGTAGACGCCGAGCAACATGATGAAGATCACGAGTGCTGTGATGCCGCTTACATACGGGAAGTCATAGATAAAGACATCCGCGATCTGATGAGCGGCACGATCCAGTCGGACACGGTCAAACTGCCCGAGCACCCAGGTGTTGTCCGAATGCACCTGCATATAGAGCTGACGGCCGACCGCCCATGCGGGCAGATCGACGAGATGCCACTTCCGCCCGTAGGAGGATGCGTGATTCCCGAGATCGCCATAGCGGTAGATGGAAACGCCATCCAGAAAGATCTGCACCGATTGATCCGTCGTGGAGAAGAAAAGGCTCTCATCCGCCCCCGTATCCGGCGGAATATAGACGCGAATCCATACATGATGCGTTCCCTCGGGCACAGCGACGCCGAACTGCGGATTGAACTTTCGCCAACGCCCCTCATCCTTTGAAAATACAGGAACTGTCTTCGCTCCTCGGATGCTGAATTCCGGAGAATCGGTCTCCCAATACTCCCATGAGAGCTGTGAGGTTTCGGCAGAGACCGCATGTCCAATGGACAGGAGGAACACAAAAAGAATTGCCCGCAATAACGCGTGCCATCTCTGCCTCATCTTCCGAACACCTCCTTACTATCTTATTCGTTGCAAGACAAAATAAGCTTAAATGTTTTCAGGAAGAAAGTCCTGATAATATTTTACGCACAATCTCTTCCGGAACATCATCGCGTACGACAACCGTCCCAATACCCTCGGCGAGTACCCAATGGATGCGCCCGCCGACCGTCTTCTTGTCGTGAAAGAGATCCGCATACATCGCATCCGCCGTCACGCCCTCGGCTCTGATGGGCAGCCCCATCGCACGAATCAGCATCTCTATGCAGAGGCGGTCTGCGGCAGAGAGCAGCCCCATCTCTTCACTGATCTGCGCTGCGCCGATCATGCCGATGGCGACCGCTTCGCCGTGACGATAGCGCACATAGCCCGTCTCCCTTTCGATCGCATGTGCAATCGTGTGTCCGAAGTTCAGGATGCGCCGAAGCCCCCCTTCGCGCTCATCCTGCCGCACGACATCCGCCTTGATTTCACAGGAGCGTGCAATCATATACGCCGCTGCGGCGGGTTCGAGCGCAAGTACCTGTGCGCAGTGTTCCTCAAGCCACGCAAAGAAATCGGCATCGCAGATGATGCCGTATTTGATGATCTCGCCGAGTCCCGCCCAAATCTCGCGTGCGGGCAGTGTGGCGAGCATATCGAGATCCATAAAGACCGCATCGGGCTGATAGAACGCACCGATGAGATTCTTGCCGAGCGGATGATTGACGGCAACCTTGCCGCCGACGCTCGAATCGACCTGTGCAAGGAGACTCGTCGGCAGCTGAATGAACGGCACGCCGCGCATATAGGTCGCCGCGACAAAGCCCGCGAGATCGCCGACCACACCGCCGCCGAGCGCAATGATCGGTGATCGGCGGTCAAGCCCCAACTCAATCGCGCGCGTGAAGATGCGATCCGCCTGCGTGAGGCTCTTCGAGGTCTCGCCCGCAGGAATTGTGATGACATCCGAGCGCAGTCCTGCGCGCTCGAGGAGTTTCACGATGCGATCAGCATGGCGCACTCCGATATTCGTATCCGTGACAATCATGCCCTGCGGAGAGTACCCTGCCTCGCGCATGAATGTGATGATTTCATCATCTATGCCGTTCCCAATCACAATGGAATAGCTGCGCTCTCCAAGCGCGACTGCCACTCTGCGTATCATATCATTTTCTCCATATCCGAAGCGCCTGCAAGATGTGTTCTGCCACCTCGAGGGGCGCGCGTCCGCTCGTATCGACTGTAATGTCCGCCCCGTCATAGAGGCTGCGGCGTTCATCGAGGAGCTGCACGACAGCAGCGCGGCGATCCCCCTCATCCGCATTATCGAGCACGGGGCGCGTACCACGCGCGGCCGTCCGCTGCAGGATCGTGTCGACATCGGCGGTCAGCGCGACGAGAATGCCGCTTTCCCGCAGCATTGCGACATTCTCCGCATCCTTGACCGTACCGCCGCCCGTCGCAATGACGAGGTTTGTACGCCCTGCCGCATCGCGTACGGCCTCCTTTTCGCGTGCGCGAAAATACGACTCGCCATGCTGTTCAAACATCACGGGAATGGTCATACCGCATTGCGCCTCGATCTTCTTGTCGAGATCGTGAAAGGCACAGCCCAGCCGCGCGGCGAGCAGACGGCCGACACTCGTCTTGCCCGTCCCCATAAAGCCAATCAGCACGACATTCTTCATGCCTTCTTCCACACCCTCTCGAGCCGCGCACAATAGCTGGCAAGGGATTCTTTGAGATCCGTCATCGCATCCGCATGGAACTGCGTGCAGATCGCATCCGCGAGGACGTAGGAGACCATTGCCTCGCCGACCACGGAGGCCGCGGGCACGGCGCAGGTATCGCTGCGCTCCTTGCTCGCTGAGACCTCCCTGCCCGTTGCAAGGTCAACCGTCTTCAGCGGTGCCATCAGCGTCGGGATGGGCTTCATCGCCGCGCGCACAATGAGGGTCTCTCCGTTCGTCATACCGCCCTCAAGACCGCCCGCACGATTCGTTTTGCGATAGGGATGCCCATCTGCATCCATGAAGAGTTCATCGTGAATCTCACTGCCGGGCACATGTGCACATGCAAATCCCGCACCGATCTCCACGCCCTTGATCGCCTGGATGGACATGAGTGCCCCCGCAAGTTTTCCATCGAGACGGCGGTCCCATTGCGTATGGGAGCCAAGGCCGACAGGGAGACCGCGCACAACGACCTCAAATATGCCGCCGAGCGTATCACCCGCCGCCTTCGCCTCATCGATGCGCACCTTCATGCGCTCCTCCGCTGCGGGGTCGCACACATTCAGATCGCTGCTGTTCGTCACGCCGATGTCCTCATCTCGGATTGCCGCCCTCTCGACCGCCACACCGCCGATCTCCGTCACATGCGAGGCGACCGTCACACCGAGCGCCGCGAGGAGCTGACGGCAGACCGCACCGACGGCGACACGCATCGTCGTCTCGCGTGCACTCGATCGCTCGAGGATGTCGCGTGCGTCCTGTCTATCATATTTCAGCACGCCCGTGAGATCGGCATGCCCTGGGCGCACGGCTGTGACCTTTGACCCTGCGGGCGCACCAAAGGCATCCATGCGCTCCGTCCAGTTTGCAAAGTCGCGATTGACCACCTGAAGCGTAATCGGCGAGCCAAGCGTCTCCCCAAAGCGCAGCCCCGAGAGCACGAGGATCCGATCCGTCTCGATCTTCATGCGGTCGCCGCGCCCATAGCCCTGCTGTCGTCGCGCGAGCTGCGCATCAATCGCCTCACGCGTCACGCGCAGCCCCGCCGGCATCCCGTCCAGAATCGCCGTCAGTGCCGCGCCATGCGACTCCCCCGCCGTGAGAAAACGCAGCTGTCCCATTCAAATCCTCCTTGTATAATATTCATAACTTTTAAGTAAAAATCATTATCCCATTTAAATACATTCGATATAATCTCTTGTTTTCCTGCAAAGAAGTTTACATTTAGGAATCGCTGATAACATAGGCCTTCAGATTGGCGTAGATTTTTTCATCCGAACAAGGAGGCAAACCGGACGCAGGATGGTGCTCGGTGGAGGATTTGCAGGCATTGAGCGGGCAAAAAAGATACGTCAAGATGGTAGTGCTGAATTTATCAGCGCTTCCTTTATTGCAGGTGTCAAACTCACTCCTGATGCTTCTTTCTCGCGCGCGCGGCGGTCTCCATGCGGACGACAATATCCAGCGTGTCCCCATCCACCATAAGAGAAACGTCGCCAAACCGAATGCCCGGATTCTCCTCCTGCACAGCATGCAAAAACGAAAGCAGATCGAAGTACCCGCCGCGCATTTTGATTGCGATTGATCGAACGACAATCTCATCCATGTGTACAGCCGGCTGTGGCGCAAAGGAGACAAGCGCTACATTGTTCTGCCGCGCGAGCCGCTCCACCGTGCGGATGAGCAAGCCCTGTTCCTCCTCGTCGGGCAGAGCGTGCAGGAGAAACGCCTGCCGCGCGCGCATTTTCTGCTCCATCTGCGAATCCGCGATCAGCGTCCGCTCGTGGAACTCCACGCGTGCGAGAAATGCCTCCGCAGCTGCACGCTCCGCCTCCGCAGCCGTGCGCTGCGCTGCAAAAAAGGGGGCAATCACAAGCGTATAGAGGAGAAACAGCCCCAGTCCCCAGATCAATGCAATCTGGATTCGCTCGCGCTCTGAAAAGCGCTCCACGCTCCTCACAGCCAATCACTCCGCAGCGTAAATCGAATGTGTACAGGAGTATCGGACGCAGCGCGCTCCTCCCCCGCCTGTTCAACGGTCAGCATTGCCGAGAAGAAGGGATCCTCCTCCATTTCGCTCATAAAGGCTGCAAGCGTCGCATAGTTCACGGCTTCCCCTTCAATGCGGAGCCCATGGTGCTCTGCCCGCACGCTCGTCAACCGCACGCCGTCCGCTGTGATCGTGCCAAGGTGGACAAGGAGGGCACGCACGGGCGACGCACCTTCCATAAACGCCGTCAATATCCGCTCCCGCTCCGCCACATCGACACGCAATGCAGTAATTTCCTCCATCTGCCTGCGCTCCGATGCTCTGAGCGCAAGCTCCTCCACCGCATGATCGCGCGCCTGACGCGCCGCCGCGCAGGAGGCAAGATCCGCCGCCACATTGGCGAGAAAGACAGCTGCTGCAAATGCGGCAATCAGTACGGCGGCATAGGGGCGCAGCCGCTCCACGCGAATACGCTCGGCTGCCCAGTACAGATTCTCCATTTTTCCTGCACGCACGAGCAGCCCCGCATAGACGGCGGGCTTATACACATCCCCCGCGCTCTCATCTTCCCACGGCATACGTGGACCGCGCGCCGCCTCGATCTCCGCTGCAAGAGGGTTGTCCTCCGGCGGGCAAACTGTAATCAGGCGCAGCGCAAGCCCCAATGCGGAAAATGCAGAGAAATACGCTCCGATGCGTGCACCTTCCATGCGCGCCGTCCAGTAGCGCTGCGGCATCGTCTCCCGCAGGGGCATACACAGGAGCCGCACATCATCGGACAGCTCTTTGCCCATCTCATCCACCTCTGCACGCAGATCCCAGAGCAGCGCCTCCCGCAGCTCGCCACCTGTGAGCAGCACAGGCAGCGTGCGCTCCTCCGTCTCCGCTTCAAAGGCGGGGAGTGCGAGCGCCAGCGGCAGCTTCTCCCATCCCGCATTCTGCAGCGCAGCACAGATAGCGGAGGCGAGCACCGCAGCATCCAAAGGCGTTGGGCAGGGTGTCTCCGTCATCCGTGACTCCGTCACCATCCACGCACGACCGTCGCCGTCCGCAGAGCCCAGACGCACGAGTGCAAGCCCCTCATGCGCGGGATAGATGCCGACCGCCTCGCGCGTGCGCCATGGCAGATTAAAACCAGCGCCGCCAGACATAATGCTCCTCCTTCTTCTCCATCTGTGCACGAACGATCTTTGCCCGCTCCCACTTCTCTCCGTCGGGGAGGTTCTCCTTACGCTGATCGATGGCGGCCGCCCCCACCGTGAGGAAAGGTCCCCGCTCTCTTGGTGTCTCGATGAAGACGTGGAGCTCGATCTTCTCCGCTGTTGGAATCACGCCCACATCCTTGTTCACTTCCTTGGTCTCACCCGCATCCGGCAGGTCGCCGTATACGTTGGCATCCCGCTCAAGTTTTGCTGCGGCCGTCTCCACCGCACTCTCGGCGGCAAGGCGCAGCTGCATTTCCCGCTCATATTCCACCGCCACATTGGCACCGCTGCGCATGAATGCAGCAGCTGCAAGCCCCAGCAGAAGAATCACCATCAGTACAGCGAGCCCGACGGCAGAGATTGTGCCGCGTTCATCCCTATTTGCCACTCATATCCTCCCGCAGGTAGACAGAGGTTGCGAGGCTATAGCTTCGCCCCGTCACCACACTCACGCCCCGCATCTCGATGTGATAGAGATGCGGGCGCTGCGCATCCTCGCGTACGGAGAACGCCTCGATATGGACGCCCGCCCCGCCAAACGAGCCTGTAATGGGAGATGTCACCGCATTGTGCACCAGACGGCCTTTCGTGAGCCAGTAGCGATCCAAGGGCTCGTGATCCCATGTCCTCTGGCGCATTTCAAAAATTCCCCGCTGCCGCTGTCCGATGCGATCGGAGAGCAGCGCCGACTCCACAATGCGCGCAGCTGCCATCTGCATCTCCTGCCGCAGCTCCGCATCCGCAACCTCGTCCTGATAGCTGCGCCATGACCACACGAGCGCAAAGGCGAGGAAGGTCAGAAGGAACACACAGATCGACAAGCTGACGGCAAGCTCCATCAACAAAACACCTCTTGCATCCGCACGTCTCTCAGGGACTGTGCGCCGCTGAACCATGATGCCTCATCCTCCGCACAAAGTCCGCCTGTTCCTCATGCCCCAAATGCTCCCATGAAATCCGCAGATGCACATCGTAGAACTCATCCCGGCGCACAACGGATGTCGTGACCTGATAGATCCGCTCATCCGAAGAAACCTCCGTCAGTCCCGACAGCAACGGTATTCCCTGATCCAGCTTCGCCTCCATCATCGAAAGCTGTGCACGCGCGACAAACGCCGCCTCCATGCGTCCGGCAGCGTGTTCCTCCAGCATTGCCGTCCGCGCAAAGAGCGTGAGCGCAGCCGCAGCAGCGAGCACAATGAGCCCGAGCACAACGATCTCGATGAGAATCCAGCCGGTCTCCGCCCTATTCTTCCTCGTCGACATCAAGTGCTCCTCGATGCAGACGAATGCGCGCCGCCCGATCAATCACAATGCGGAGTGCATCCTGCTCATATCCCACAGCATAGACCCGAATCTTCATATTGCGGCTCCATTCCCATGCAATGTCGCCGTTGCGGTCAAATGCCACGCGCTTTCCATGTGCGGTCTCCTGCTCGAATCGCACGAGCGGCAGCGGCTCATGCACGCGAACAGCCCCATCAAACGGCCGATGCAGAGCATAGCCGTCGGTGTAAATTTCAAGACGCGGATCGCGTTTCCATGAGCGCCTGCCCTCAATCATATAAAGCTCCATCGCCGTCACGCGGCTGAGTGCCTGCACGCGCCGAATTTCGGCAATGAGATGCATTGCCTCGTATTCCACTGCCGCACGAGCATAAAATGTGTGTATCGCAGGAAGTGCAGCCGCGCACACAACGCCGAAAACAGAAAGGACAACGAGGAGCTCCAGGAGCATGATGCCCCGCATCCCTCCCGCCCGCATCAGATGAGCCCCCAGTAAAAATGCCAGAGATATTCTCCTCCAACAAAGCCGATGTAGCCGCCAAGTGCGAGAAAGGGTCCGAAGGGAATCCCATCGCGGCGCTTTTTTCGCCCCGTCACAAGGAGGAGGATTGCCGCAATGCCGCCGAGGATAAAGGCGATCCAGACGGCGATGATGGTGGACTCCCACCCAAGCCAGACACCGAGACCTGCAGCAAGCTTCACGTCGCCGCCGCCAAGACCGTCGCGCGCAGCGATATACAGGCAATAAAATAAGACGCCGCAAAGCGTCCCGCCAATGAGCGCATTCTCCACAGGCACCAAGACGCCCATCAGAGAAAGTGCAATCCCCGCCGCCGCAAACGGCAGGGTAATCACATCATAGAGCATGCCGTCCCTGAGATCGAGGAAGGATAGCCAGAGGAGCACCGCCGTAAAGAGCATGCCGCAGAAGCTGCGCAGCGTTATTCCGCCAAAAGCGAAAATGCCAACGAGGGCGACGAGCCAAAGAGCCGTAAGCGGCACGAGGGCGCTGCGTGCAGGAAAGAGCTCATGTGCCTCCTGCATTTCCCTCTCCCCCAGTCTTTCCTTGTTCCTTCGCACGAAACTCCTCTGCCGTATGTCCCGCACAAGTCGCGCGCAAGACCTCATCCTTGGTCTTGAGTTCGTAGGTTTTGTTCTCTGTGGATATTTCCTCTGTGCCGACCCGCACCTTGCCCGAGGGAGGTTTGAGATTCTTGAGATCGGTCACATACTCCCCCAGACTGTCGATGTTTTCGGGATTTTTTCCCTTTGCCGTCCGATACAGCACGATTGCCGTATCAAGCGCCGTGAGATCCGCCTGCACCTTGACCGTGTTCGCCGTTGTAATGGCAGATGTGAAGCGCGGCACGGCAATCGAGAGAATCACCGCGAGGATCATCACGGCGAGCAGTGTCGAGAGCAGCGAGAAGCCGCGCTGACCACGCACGGAGGAGCAGCGTTTACTTAAAGTCCACAAATTCGTCAATGCGCGCACCGCCTTTTGCCATCGGTTCCACGAAACTGCGCCACACATCCATCACAATGACGCGCGGCTGCGCAGCGTCCTCGAGCGCATTCTTCAGCGCCGCAGCGAATTCATCCTGCGCCCCGACACGCACCGCCTTGATGCCAAAGCTCTCCACGTATTTCACGTAGTCCATCTCGTGGTCGAGCTCACAGGCAATGTAGCGCTCGTCGTAGAGCACCTTCTGCAGCTGGCGGATCATGCCAAGGCTGCGGTTGTTCACAATAATTGAGAGCACGGGAAGCCCTAGCCGCGCGATCGTATAGAACTCATTGCCCGTCATCTTGATGCCGCCATCGCCTGCGATGTGAATCACACGGCGGCTCTTTCCCCATGCGATCTGTGCACCCATCGCAGCGGGCAGGCCGTAGCCCATTGTGCCAAGTCCGCCCGAAGTCAGCCACGTCCGTGGCTCCTCCACGCGCAGGTGGAGCGCCGCCCACATCTGGTGCTGCCCCACATCCGTCGCGTAGGCGTATGCCT
>CAUVFG010000031.1:0-11352 GCA_963551125.1 uncultured Selenomonas sp.
AGCTGTTGTAAGGGATAGTAAGGGAGTACATCATGAAGAAATATCGTGTTGCCATCCTCGGCGCAACGGGTGCCGTCGGGCAGGAGTTCCTGAACCTCATCGAGGAGCGCAAGTTTCCGTTCGCGGAGCTGCGACTGCTCGCGTCCAGCCGCTCGGCGGGCAAGAAAATCGCCTTTATGGGCAAGGAGTATACCGTACAGGAGACGACTGCCGATTCCTTTGAGGGGATCGACATTGCCCTTTTTGCGGGCGGTGCGGCAAGCAAGGACTTTGCTCCCCACGCTGTCAAGGCGGGTGCTGTCGTCATCGACAATTCGAGTGCGTTCCGCATGGATCCCGAGGTGCCGCTTGTCGTGCCCGAGGTCAACCCCGAGGCAATCAAGAAGCATAAGGGCATTATTGCCAATCCGAACTGCTCCACCATCATCATGGTGATGGGGCTGAAGCCCCTCTATGATATCGCAAAAATTCGCCGCATCGTCGTCTCCACCTATCAGGCGGTCTCGGGCGCGGGCAAGGAGGGCATGGCGGAGCTTGAGGAGCAGGTCGCGGCACTGTCCTCGGGCAAGGACGCGCAGGCGAACATTCTGCCTGTCGGCAAGCTGCCGAAGCACTATCAGATTGCGTTCAACCTCATCCCGCAGATCGATGTCTTCATGGACAACCTCTACACGAAAGAGGAGATGAAGATGATCGACGAGACGAAGAAAATCATGGAGGACGACAGCTTGCGCATCACGGCGACCACCGTGCGCGTGCCCGTCTACCGCAGTCATGCGGAGTCCGTCAACGTCGAGTTTGAGAGTGAGGTCTCGCTCGATGCGGCACGCAAGGCACTTGCAGCCTTCCCCGGCGTAATTCTGCGCGACAACCCGTCGGAGCAGGAGTACCCGATGCCGCTCTTTACGTCCGGCAAGACCGATGTCGAGATTGGCCGTCTGCGTCGCGATGAGTCGACCGACAACGCACTGAACTTCTGGATCTGCGGCGACCAGATCCGCAAGGGCGCGGCACTCAACGCACTCCAGATCGCAGAGTACATGATCGCACACGAGCTCGTCTGACAAGACTTCATTTGGGGGCTTATTTCCGTATAGGAAGTAAGTCCTTTTTTGTGCTTTTGGACAAGGGCAACTGTTCCGTGCACAGCCTTTTATGGCGCGGATTTGGGGCTGTTTTAGAGATTGTATGCAAGGAAAAGGGAATGCCTGTTTTCTTGAAAAAAAGGGGGGATTTTGCTATAACTGTTAGTAAAAGTGGTGAATTGTGGTGGATAGTGCCACGTGGTGGCGATAGAGAATCGAAGGGTGGTGCGGCAGGATGTTCATGGGGGAATACACCCACAGCATTGATGCCAAGGGCCGTGTCATCCTGCCCGCCGACTTCCGTCAGGAGCTCGGCGTCTCCTTCATCATCACGAAGGGGCTGGACGGCAGTCTCTTCCTTTTCCCACAGGCAGCATGGGATGAGTTCGCGGCAAAGCTGCGCACACTCTCGATTGCCGACCCGAATGCGCGTGCCTTTGCCCGCTTCTTCATCGCGGGAGCACGCACGCTCGAATGCGACAAGCAGGGGCGTTTTCTCGTACCTGCAAATCTGCGCGCCTACGCGAATATCGGTCTCAAACAGGATGTCATTCTCACAGGTGCGGATGCACGCATCGAGGTCTGGGACAAGGAGAAGTGGCTGCGCTACGCGGGTGAGGTCGATCCGAACATCACGGAGATCTCGACGCAGCTCGCGGGCTACGGGATTACGATATGAGCGACTTTCATCACATCAGTGTTCTGCCTGAGGAAACGATTGAAGCACTCGCGGTGCGCCCTGACGGCATCTATGTGGACTGTACGCTCGGCGGAGCTGGGCATGCGGGGCGTATTGCACGTCAGCTTTCTGCGAAAGGCCGTCTCATCGGCATCGATCAGGACGAAATTGCGATTGCAGCAGCAAAGGAACATCTTGCGGATGCCGTGTGTCAGGTGACGCTTGTACGCGATAACTTCCGTAACCTCACGGCGATTCTCGCCCGCGAAGGTGTGGATGAGGTGGACGGTATCCTCTTCGATCTCGGCATCTCGTCGCCGCAGATCGATACGGCGGAGCGCGGCTTTTCCTATATGCAGGACGCGCCGATCGATATGCGTATGGATCGTCGTGCGGTGCGCAGTGCGCGCACTGTTGTCAATGAGTACACGGCTGAGGCACTGACGGAGATTTTCTACACCTACGGTGAGGAACGATGGGCAAAGCGCATTGCTGCGTTTATTGCGGAGACGCGAAAAATTCGTCCCATCGAGACGACGGGCGAGCTCGTCGCCGTCATCGACCGTGCCGTGCCGAAGGCGGTGCGAGCAAAGGGCGGGCATCCCGCGAAGCGGGTCTTTCAGGCGATCCGCATCGAGGTCAATGAGGAGCTGACGATCCTGTCGGACGCGCTCCGCGATGCGGTACACGCACTCCGTACGGGTGGGCGGCTCGCGGTCATCACGTTTCACTCGCTTGAGGATCGCATTGTCAAAAGGACGATGCAGGAAGCAGCACGCGGCTGTATCTGTCCGCCGCACACGCCCGTCTGCATCTGCGGTCATGCACCGGAGGTGCGGCTGATCGGCAAGGCGCGTGCGGCAAGCGCCAGCGAATGCGCGGCAAATCCGCGTGCAAAGAGCGCCAAGCTGCGCGTTGCAGAAAAATTATGAAAATCATCAAGGTAGAAGGAGGTGAGGATGCGTGCCGGCGCGCAAACTGTATACTTACGAATATGACGAGACGGCAGCGTCCACACCGGAACTGGAGCCCCCAAAGGAGCCGCTCGTGCGGCACGAGGTCAATACGAATCTCAGAAACTGCCTGCGCGCAATCTTCTTTCTCATCGCCTGCGGCGCGATGGTGGTGACGCTGCTCGGCGGCATCGGCGCCAAGAACGGCTATACGCTGCTCGACACGCAGCAGAAGGCGGATCAGCTCGAGCAGGAGAACGAGCGGCTCAAGATTGAGATCGCCCAGCTGAAGTCGCCTGCACGCATTGAGGCGATAGCGGTAGAGCAGCTGCATATGCAGGTGCCGCAGAATATGTATTTTTCGCATGAAGGGGAATGATGGCACATGATGAAGCGATTGTCAGAGCTTGCCGCGCTCCTAAAGAATGCACGGGTTTCGGGCGACGATGCCGAGATTACGAGCATTGAACGGGACTCGCGCCGCGTGCAGGAGGGGGCGCTCTTTGTCTGCATCAGTGGTGCTCATGTGGATGCACACAGCTTCATACCAAATGCGGCGCGGGCGGGGGCTCGCGCCATTTTGACGGAGCGGGAAACGGTGGATGTCCCCGATGGGCTGAGCGTGCTTCACGTTCCCAATCTCCAAGAGGCACTGGATACCATCGTCCCGTATTTCTACGACTATCCCGCGCGCAGTATGCGTATCATCGGCATTACGGGCACGAACGGCAAGACGACGACGAGCTATCTCGTGCGCGCGATTCTGCGCCATGCAGGGCGGCGCGTCGGACTCATCGGGACGATACAGGTCATGATGGAGGATGAGGTCTTCCCTACGGCGAACACGACGCCGGATGTCACCGTCCTGCAGCAGCTGCTCGCCCAGATGCGTGCGCGCGGTATGGATGCGGTCGTGATGGAGGTCTCCTCCCATGCGCTCGATCAGGGGCGCGTCGCGGGCATCGAGTTCGACACGGCGGTGTTCACGAATCTGACGCAGGATCACCTCGACTATCATGGGACGATGGAGAACTACGCGCGGGCAAAGGCACGTCTCTTTGACCTCGTGTCCGCGCATGGGACAAAGACGGGCAAGACGGCGGTGCTCAATGCGGATGATGCGGCGAGTGAGACAATGCGCGCGCATACGCATTGCCCTATCATCTCCTATGGTGTGGAGAATACGGCAGATCTCGCAGCACGAGATGTGCATCTTGCGCAGGACGGCATGGAGCTGACCCTCGTGCACGGAGCGGCAGAGCCTGTCAAACTGCATATCGGTATCACGGGGCTGTTCAACGTCTACAATGTGCTCGCAGCGACGGGGGCGGCGTATGCGGAGAAGGTGCCTGCAGCGGATATCGCGGCGGCACTCCGCACGTTCCCGGGCGTGCCGGGTCGCTTCGAGCTCGTGCGCGCGGGGCAGGATTTCTCCGTGATCGTAGACTATGCGCACACGCCGGACGGGGTGGAGAATGTCCTGCGTACGGCGCGCGCCGTGACGTCAGGGCGCATCATCGCCGTCTTTGGCTGCGGCGGTGACCGTGATCGGACAAAGCGTCCCCTCATGGGACGCATGGCGGCGGAGCTGGCGGACATCGCCATTCTGACCTCGGATAATCCGCGCACGGAGGATCCGGCGGCGATTTTGGATGAGGTGGAGACGGGTATCCTGCCTGCGATCGGCACGAAGCCGTATGAAAAGATCGTCGACCGGCGCACGGCGATTTTTCACGCCGTCGGGACGGCGCGGGCGGGGGATACGGTCGTCATCCTCGGCAAGGGGCATGAGAACTACCAGATTCTGAAGGACAAGACGATTCATTTCGACGACCGCGAGACGGCGCGCGAAGCAATCAGGGGGCTGTGATATGGGGCTGACATGGGACGAGATGTGCGCGGCGACGGGGGCACATCTGCACAGTGGGAAAATCGCGGGTACTGCCGTCATTCCGCAGATCACGACCGACACGCGCAAAATTTCGGATGGAGACCTCTTTATCGCGCTGCGCGGCGAGAATTTCGACGGGGCGGACTTCGCGGCGGATGCGCTCGCAAAGGGCGCAGCGGCTGTGCTCGTCGCGGAACCGATCTCCGCAGACGTACAGAAGGCGCTGAAAAAGGTGAAGGGCGCTGTCCTTACGGTAAAGGATACGCTCGCGGCATATCAGGCAATTGCCCACGCGTGGCGCATGAAGTTCGACATCCCCGTCGTTGCAATCACGGGCTCGAACGGCAAGACGACGACGAAGGATCTGACCGCCGCCGTGCTTTCGGGGCGCGGCGCAGTCTGTCGTACGGCGGCGAACTACAACAACGAGGTCGGATTGCCGCTCACGCTGCTTGGCATCACGGCGGAGGATACTGCCGCCGTTGTGGAGATCGGTATGCGCGGGCTGGGGCAGATCGCGGCGCTCGCGCCCGTCGCCGCGCCGAACATCGGCATTGTGACGAATGTCTGCGAGGTGCATATGGAGCTGCTCGGCTCCATCGAGAACATTGCAAAGGCAAAGGCAGAGCTCGTGGAGGCGATTCCTGCGGGCGGGACGGTCATCCTCAATGCGGACGATGCGCGTGTCGCCGCAATGCGTCCGCTTGCAGGAGAGGGCGTACGCGTCCTGACCTATGGCATCTCTGCGGCGGCGGACGTGCGCGCCGAGGCGCTGCGCTGCTCCGCTGATGGCTCACAGTTCATGGTGACGTGGGCAAATGAGCGCCATGACTACAGCATTCCGCTCGCGGGCAGACACAATGTGAGCAACGCACTCGCGGCGCTTGCGGCGGGCTTTGTGCTCGGACTCACACCGCAGCAGATGCAGGCAGGGCTTTCGCATCTCACGGCGACGAAAATGCGCTATGAGGTGCATGAGGTCGGCGCGTGGCGCTTCATCAATGATGCCTACAATGCAAGCCCGTCGTCGATGGAGGCGGCGATTGAGACCACGGCGGCGCTCTATGCGGGGCGCAAGGTTGCCGTGCTCGGTGATATGCTGGAACTCGGTGCGGCGGCTGAGACGGCGCATCGGGACATCGGGCGCCGTGTGGCAGAACTTGGATTTGCGGCACTTGTGACCTATGGCGCACAGGCACACTGGATGCACGAGAGCGCAGAGGCGGCGGGGTGTCCCGTCTGTCGTTACGCTGAGTCACATGCGGAGGCAGCTGCTCTCCTGCGTGCACTGCTTGCGGACGGCGATACGGTTCTCTTCAAGGGGTCGCGTGGGATGAAAATGGAGAACATCATCGCGCAGATTACGGGCGAGAAAGCGGGGCATTGATGGAACATCTCGTAGATTTTCTTTCCCCACAGCTGCGCTTCCTTCTGACATTTGTGACATCGCTTGCCATCGTGCTGTTCAGCGGCGTATACTTCCTCCCGTTTCTGCACCGTCTGAAATACGGGCAGAGCATCCGTGAGGAAGGACCTGCGAGCCATCAGAAAAAGAGCGGAACGCCGACGATGGGCGGCGTGATGATCGTGCTCGCCGTGACGGCGGCGACGCTGCTCTTTGCACCGCTCACGGTGACGACGCTGCTCGTCCTCTTCATCTTTCTCGGGCATTTTCTGCTCGGCTTTGCAGATGACTACATCAAGGTCGTGAAGAAGCGCAACCTCGGACTGCGTGCCTATCAAAAGCTGCTCGGACAGCTCTTCATATCACTCGTCACAATCCTGATCGGGCGCGCGCTCCTCGGACACGATACGAGCGTGTGGATGCCGATGATGGGCGAGACGATTGACATCAGTGCGCTATACTATCTCCTCGTTGTGTTCGTGCTCGTCGGTACGTCGAATGCCGTCAATCTGACGGACGGGCTCGACGGACTCGCCTCGGGTACGGTTGCTGTGGCGGCGCTCTTCTACGCGGCACTTCTGTATTCTGTCGACAGCGGGCTCATGACGTTCTCTGCGGCGATAATTGGTGCAACGGTCGGTTTTTTGTGGTATAATCATCATCCGGCGAGAATCTTCATGGGCGATACGGGCTCACTTGCACTCGGTGGCGCGCTCGCGGGCGTTGCGATCCTCTCGCATACGGAGCTGCTGCTGCCCATCGTGGGTGTTGTCTTCTTCTGTGAGGCGCTGTCCGTGATCCTGCAGGTCATTTCGTTTCAGACGTGCGGCAAGCGTATTTTCCGCATGAGCCCGATTCATCATCACTTCGAGCTTGGCGGATGGAGCGAGACGCGCGTGGTCTATACGTTCTGGGCGGTCGGCGCGGCGGGCGCGGTGCTCGCGTGGATTGTTGTGCGCATATCTTAAAGCGGCATCGTGCATTCCCCACGCGAACGCTTAGTTGCGCAAGTGATCGCGTGCTTGTATGCTTAAATACCGGCGGACTTCTTAAACGCGCTTCGCTTGAACGAAAGAAATCCGCCGGGGCATACCGCACGCTTTACTCACTTGCTCCACTAGGGTTCGCTTAAGGGAATACACTTGGCTGCCAAACATCCATTTAGCCACGATAACCGACAGAAAATCAATAGGAATTCATACTAAGGGGGACACAGGGAATTGTCCTATCACAATCAGTCTGCGCTCGTCATCGGGGCGGGCATCAGCGGTTTCGCGGCGGCAAAATACCTTGCGGCGGCGGGCGCGCGCGTGACGCTCTCGGATGCGAAGGACGAGGCGGATGCGGAAAAAGATGCACTGACGCAGAAACATATCGAAGATTTGCGGGCGCAGGGAATCTCCTGCGTCTTTGGCGCACAAAGGGAAGAACTGCTCGCGGGGACGGATCTCATCGTCCTCTCGCCCGCCGTGCCCGAGCGCATCCCGCTCGTGACTGTTGCGCGAGAGCGCGGCATCCGTGTCACAACGGAGGTGGAGCTGGCGGGAGAGATTGCACGCGCGCCCATTTATGCCATCACGGGGACAAACGGTAAGACCACGACGACGACCCTGCTCGGTGAACTCCTGCGTGCACATTTTGCGTCGGTCGGCGTCGGCGGCAACATCGGCGTGCCGCTCATCGATGTCGCGCAGGAGACGCCCGCAGACGGCGCGATTGCAGCGGAGATCTCGAGCTATCAGATGGAGGCAACTGCGCATTTTCACGCTGCGATTGTTGCCGAGCTGAACGTGACCCCCGACCACATCGTCCGCCACGGCTCGATGGAGGTCTATCAGGCGATGAAGGAGAAACTCTTCGCCGCGCAGACGGCGGAGGACGTCCTTGTGCTGAACTACGATGATCCGCATACGCGCGGCATGGCGGAGCGTGCAAAGGGACGGGTATGCTTCTTTAGCCGACGCGAGGAACTCGCAGCGGGCGCATGCGTGCGCACCGACGGTATGATCGTCATGCGTTGGGACGGCGAGGAGCATGTGCTCATCATGACACATGAGCTCGGCATTCCGGGCGGACACAATGTCGAGAACGCCCTCGCGGCGGCGGCAATGGCATTTTTCGCGGGTGTAACGCCTGCGGAGATGCGTCCCGTGCTGCGCGCGTTCCAGGGCGTCGAGCACCGCATTGAGTTCGTTCGCATACTAAATGGCGTCCGCTATTTCAACGACTCGAAGGCGACGAATACGGATTCCGCGATCAAGGCACTCGAGGCGTTTGACGGGCACGTCATCCTGATTGCGGGCGGCGACGACAAGCTGACCGATCTCACGGAGTTTATGGCGCTCGTACATGCGCGCGTGGATGAACTCATCCTCGTCGGCGATGCCACGGAGCGATTTGCTGCGGCGGCACTCGAGGCAGGTATTCCGGCGGAGCGGATTCACCGTGCGGGCTACCATATGGAGGAGGCAGTGCGGATTGCGCATGAGCTTGCCTCCGCGCCGCAGACGGTGCTCCTCTCGCCCGCCTGTGCCAGCTTCGACATGTACGGCGGCTATGAGGAGCGCGGTCGGGACTTCAAGAGGATTGTGAACGAGCTATGAACATCATCGTATCGGGCGGCGGCACGGGCGGGCACATCTATCCCGCACTCACGATCATCCGAGCGATTCAGCAACGCGAGCCGTCTGCACGCATCCTTTACGTCGGCACGCCGCACGGGCTGGAGGCGGACATCGTGCCGCGCGAGGGGATTGACTTCATTCCGATTGATCTCGCAGGGTTTCAGCGAAAAATCTCGTTGGAGAATATTTCCCGTGCGTGGCGCGCCCTGCTCGCTGTGTCGCGTGCGCGCGGCATCGTGCACGGCTTTCAGCCCGATGTAGCAATCGGGACGGGCGGCTATGTCGCGGGACCCATTCTCCTCGCGGCGAGCCTTGCGGGCGTTCCGACGCTTGTGCAGGAGCAGAACGTCTTTGCGGGCGTGACGAACCGCATCCTCGCGAAATTTGCAACGGCAATTGCCGTCGGCATGGAGGACGCAAAGAACGTTTTTCCGAAGGAAAAGACCTACGTGACGGGCAATCCGATCCGCCCCGAGGTGCTGACGGCGACACGTGAGGAGGGGGCGCGGGCATTCGGCTTTGACCCTGCGAAAAAGACCGTGCTCGTCTCGGGCGGCAGCCGTGGGGCGCGCTCAATCAATCGCGCGATGGTCGAGGTTATCGCGCACGCGGCGGAGCAGAGCGAGGTGCAGTACCTCCATGTGACGGGAGCGGACGAGCACGGCGATATGCTTGCGCGCATACGGAATGCGGGGGTGCGGCTCGAGGAACATCCGAACCTGCGCGTGCTGCCGTATCTCTACAACATGCCCGAGGCGATGGCGATGGCGGATGTCGCTGTCTTTCGCGCGGGCGCGACGGGGCTGGCGGAGCTCGCGGCACGGGGGGTGCCCGCGATTCTCATTCCGTACCCGTATGCGGCGGAGAATCATCAGGAGAAGAATGCGCGCGCTGTCGAGGCAGCAGGTGCGGCTGAGGTCATTCTCAACCGTGATGTTAGTGGTGCGGTGCTCGAGGGTGCGCTCGGCGCACTGCTTGCGGATGATGCGCGCCGCGCAGATATGGCGGCGGCGATGAAGCGGCTCGGAAAGCCGGAGGCGGCAGAGGAGATCGCGGCGCTTGCGCTGCGGATTTGTAAAAGAGAAGGGTGAGGACGTTGCTCAAGGATTTGAAGGGGATTCACAACATACATTTTGTCGGCATTGGCGGCGCCGGGATGAGCCCACTCGCCAAGATTCTCCTCCTGCTCGGCTACCATGTGTCCGGCTCCGATCAGGGAACCTCGCCCATCATCGAGGAGCTTGTGCGCCTCGGTGCGCGCGTCTCAACGGATGGACAGCGCGCGGAGAATGTGCGTGGTGCGGATGCGATCGTTGTCTCTACGGCAATTCCCTACGATAACCCCGAGGTCATTGCAGCGTGGGATCTGCGCATCCCGAAGCTGCACCGCTCGGACATCAATGCTGCACTTGTCAACGAGTACGACGGGATTGCGGTCGCAGGCTCGCACGGCAAGACAACGACGACCTCCATGATCGGCGTGACGCTCGATCGCGTGGGTGTGTCCCCGACGATTATCGTCGGCGGTGAGGTGCCCGACCTCGGTACAAATGCGAAGCTCGGCACGAGCCGCTACCTCGTCTCCGAGGCGGATGAGAGCGACGGCTCCTTTCTCAAGCTGCGTCCCCACGTCGCCGTGGTGACGAACGTCGAGGACGATCACATGGATCACTACGGCACGATGGAGAAGATCATCGCGGCATTCCGTCAGTTCGTCGATCAGGTGGATGAGGACGGAACTGCCGTCCTCTGCTTTGAAAACGAGATTCTGCGGAAGATCGCTGCCGAAACGCCGCGCACGGTTATTTCCTATGCCATCGATTGTGAGGCGGACTACCGTGCAGCCGACATCGAGACACATGGCTCGGGGATCTCCTTTACCGTCTTTGAGCGCGGCGTACAGATGGGGCGTGTGTCCCTGAACATCCCCGGGCGCCACAACGTACTCAATGCGCTCGCCTGCATCGCGGTTGCACGTCTCGCGGGCGTGGACTTTGCACAGATACGCGATGCACTCGCGGACTTCCATGGGGCGAAGCGGCGTTTCCAGACAAAGGGCAAGGAGCGCGGCATCTGGGTGGTGGACGACTATGCGCACCATCCGACGGAGATCGCCGTGACGCTTGCGGCGGCGCGTCAGACAAATCCCACACGGCTCATCTGCGTCTTTCAGCCGCATCGCTACTCGCGGACGAAGTTGCTGCGCAAGGAGTTCGGTGCATGTTTTGCCGCCGCCGACCTGCTCCTCCTGACCGATGTCTATGCGGCGGGCGAGACACCGATCCCGGGCGTCAGCGGTGAGACGTTGATGGAGGAGGTTGCAGAGGCAACGGGGCAGGATGCAGTCTACCTGCCGGAGCGTACCGATCTGGAGCGTTACCTCGCGCAACATGTACGCGCGGGCGACCTCGTCATCACGATGGGCGCGGGCAACATTCTCGAGGTTGGTGAGACTCTTGTCGAGCAGCTCAAAAACGGTACGGCGGGCGAGCCGCCCATCGTTGTTGTCATGGGCGGATCCTCCACGGAGGCGGAGGTGTCGCGCTGCTCGGGCGGGGCAATACTCAAGGCATTGCTGTCAAAGGGCTATCCCGCCGTCGGCATGGAGCTGAATCCGCCCGCGTTTGCCGAGGAGATTCAAAAACTCCATCCCGCGATCGTGTTCAATGCGCTGCACGGGAAATACGGCGAGGACGGCATCCTGCAGGGGACGCT
>CAUVFG010000032.1:0-11257 GCA_963551125.1 uncultured Selenomonas sp.
TATATACCGCGACGGCATCGACATCCTCGTCGATCTCGCAGGGCATACGGCGGGCAGGACGCTGCCGATCCTCGCATACCGTCCCGCCCCCGTGCAGATTTCGGGCATCGGCTACTTTGCCTCGACGGGGCTTTCCGCCGTGGATTATTTCCTTGCCGATCCGATTCTCGCGGCGGGGGAGGCGGAGGCGGGCTTCACGGAGGAGCTGCTCGTCCTGCCGCAGACGCATTTTTGCTGGCAGCCGCTGCACGCAGCGCCCGCACCCGCGCACGCACCTGCGGCAGGGCGTCCCATTGTCTTTGGCAGCTTCAACAATTTCACAAAACTGAACGACGAGGTGTTGCGCGTCTGGGCGGAGATCCTGCGCCGCGCACCGGAGAGTCGACTGCTGCTCAAGACGGATGTGTTTTCCTATGCAGACGCACGTGCGGAGGCGCTGCAGCGACTCGCGGCGGCGGGGATTCCGCTTGCGTGTGTGGAGGCAGAGGGCAGTTCGCGGGACTATCTCGCTGCCTATAGTCGCGTGGACATTGCACTCGATCCCTTCCCCTATCCCGGGGGCGGTACGACATGTGACGCGCTCTACATGGGCGTGCCCGTTGTGACGCTGGCGGGGGAGAGCCTCGGCAGCCGCTTCGGGGCATCCCTCTTGGAGAACATCGGAGCGGGCGCTCTTGTCACGCGGACGCAGGAGGAATACATTGACCGTGCCGTTTCTCTGGCAAATGACGCCGAACTGCTCGATGCCCTGCATGCGGGGCTGCGGAAGATGATGGAGACTTCGCCCGTGATGGATGCGGCGGGCTACGGCAGGGATGTCGGTGCGGCATATGAAGCCGTGTGGGCGCAGTATGAGGAACGCAGCACCGCGCTAAAGTCCCCTGCAATTTGCGACGATAGTATGAGTATGGATGTTAAGACGCTGAAAGATTCTATCTTTGCGGCGCTTGAGGCAGAGCGCTTTGCCGAGGCACAGGCGTGTGCGGAGCGTGCATTTGCCGCAGGTGTTGAGGACGATATGCTCTCCTATCTCCATGCGTCCGCTATTGAGCGGCAGGGCGATCTGCCGCGCGCGATGGCTCTGTCGGAGGCATATCTGAGGACGGGGCGCAGTGATCTGCGCCATGCGTTTATGCGCCTGCGTGCCGCTGTTGCCTATCGTATGGGGGACGCGCGGGCTGCTTCGTTTTATCGAAGCGCCTATGAGGAGGAGCCGTCCGATACGGGGCTTTACAGTTCGTTCCTGCTCGCGCAGAACGCACAGGATGTGGATGCGGACGAGCTCTTTCGCGCGCATTGCGCATATGGTGCGCTGTTTGCCGATGTGCCGCGCTATACATATGCTGCGCCCTATCGGCATGAGAAGATTCGCGTCGGCTATATCTCGCCGGATTTTCGTCGAAACGTCATGCAGCATTTTGTCCAGCCGCTGCTGACGGCGTATGACCACGCACGCTTTACGGTCTATGTCTACAGTACGGCGGCAGAGGCGGACGCGGTGACGGCGGCGCTGCGTCCCCATGCGGACGTGTGGCGCGATATGGGCGAAGCCTCCCCCGAGGAGCTCGCCGCATGCATTCATGCGGATGAGGTGGATATCCTCGTCGATCTGGCGGGTCATGCGGCGGGCGGTGCGCTGCCCGTCCTTGCGCGGCGGCCGGCACCCGTGCAGATGATGGGGCTCGGCTATACGGCGACCTCGGGGCTTTCCGCCGTGGATTATTTTTTGACGGACGCGCTCTGCGACCCCGTCGGCGCAGAGAGCGAGCAGTATTTTACAGAGCAGCTGATCCGTCTACCAAGTCAGTTTGTCTATGTGCCGCGTGCGGGACTTCCCCCATCGACGGGGACGCCTGCGCGCAGACGGGGGCATATCCTCTTCGGCGTGTTCAATCAGTACCGCAAATTTACCGATGAGATGCTGCTCCTCTGGCGCGAGATCATGGAGCGCGTGCCGCAGTCGCGGCTGCTGCTGAAATCCCAGATCTTCTTTGCCCCTGCGATGATGGAGGCAGCGCGCGCACGTCTCAAGCGCCTTGGATTCGATCTCACGCGCGTGCTGCTCGAACCCGCGACGACGGACTATATGGAGCGCTACCTCGATGTGGACATTGCGCTCGATACGTACCCGTGGTCGGGCGGCGGTACGACCTGCGACGCACTCTATATGGGCGTGCCCGTTGTGACGCTGTATGGGGCGCGGCGCAGTACGCGCTTTTCCTATGCGCTGCTCTCGCGCGTGGGGCTGCAGGATCTTGCGGTTCAGACACCTATGGACTATGTGGAGCACGCCGTCTCTCTGGCGGGAGATATGGATGCGCTGGATGATCTGCACAGGGCGCTGCGCGCACGCATGGAGCGCTCGGCAGTCATGGATCAGGCGGGCTATATGTGCGCGTTGGAGCAGGCATATGAAGACGCGCTGTGCGTTGGCGAAGAGGAGAGGGCATGAAAAAAAAGAAGATAAAACACAGGCATCCGACCAAGCAGAAGGCGCGGGCTCGGCGCATCCGACTCGGCTACATCTCCGCGGACTTCGGAGCAGGTCGTACACGGGATCTCCTGCCGATGTTCTTTTCCTCCCATGACAAGCTGCGCTTTACGGTCTATGCTTATCATACGGGGACGGGCGGCGATACAGAACTGTTCTCGAAGGAGGTGCCACTGCGGGAACTGGGCACAATGAGCGTGCAGGCGGCGGCGGATGTGATGCGGCGGGATGGGCTTGACCTCCTCGTCGATCTCTCGCTGCGTGCGCCTGATGCAATGACGTGTGAGATCATGGCGCTCCGTCCCGCACGCCACATCGTCTCGCTCGCGGCAGACTGCCCCACAGGGCTTGCGGAGGTTCTTCCTGCAGTTGAAGGAAAAGCTGTGCTCGCGCACTGCTATACGCCCGTTCAGCGTGTTCATGACTATACCTATCGTACGCCGCTGCTCGATGCACACGTGCCGACGATCGGCATTATAGGGATGTGCACAGAGGATTTGGCAGAGCGTCTGGTCGCTCTGCTCAGAGCTGTATTGCAGCACATCCCTGCCGTCCGTCTGATCCTGCCCGCGCAGATTGCAGCGGCGCTGACCGAGGCGGACATTGCGCGGATTGCGGAGGCGGGGACGGAGGATGCGGCGCTCGAACTCGTGGATGACCTCCCCTACGATGTGCTCGATCTTGTGACGGCGGTGGATGTTGATCTCGTCGATGTCTGCCATGCGTCAGAGCACAGCGTACCTCTTGTGACGGCAGAGGCATATGTGCATGGCGCTGCTGCAGCCCGCGTCCTAACGCAGCTCGGGCTTGCGCCCGTGCGGGATGCGGCGTGTCTCGGCGCGGAGATCAGCCGCCTGTGCACGGCGGTAGAGCATCTTTCGGAGCTGCACCACGCGCTGCACTGGCAACTCTATGATCTTTTTGATGTGGAGGCACAGCTCTTTTCGTTGGAGCGTGCCTATGACCGCATTTTGGTGCAGGACTGCCGGGAGACGGAGGCGGAGCTTGCGGCGCTGCTCGCCCAGGCTGACCCGCGCACGGAGCGTGAGACAGTGCTCTTTGCGGCGCACGCCCTGGACGGGATGGAGGCACTCACCCCAGAGCAGCGCATGAGCCTCGCGTGGTGTTACATGTTTGCAGACACAAAGGTGCTTGCGGAGCGTTGGGCACTCCTGGCAGAGGGTGTTTCCTCCGAGCGGGAGGCGGCGCGTCTCTATCTGTCGGTCATCAGTACCACAGGACATGGGACTGCAATGGAGCGATTTACACGGGCTAAGCGTGGATTGGATTTGATTGCACAGGGGCTGCCCGCCGTGCCTGCGATACGCGAGACTCTGCTCCAGGTGTGTGCGGGGAATGCGGAACTCCCCGTCGGAGCTCAGGCGGCGTCCGGCTATGCAGAACTGTATGCGGAGACGGCGGAGGATGTCGCCGTGCAGCGCTTCTATTACGGTGTGAGCCTCTTCCACCTGAATGCGGTGGATCTCCCCGCGGCGGAGGTCTATCGGCGGAGCTGTCGGTATGGAACGCTCTTCTCCGATGTGAAACAGTTCTCCCATCGCGGGCGCCGCAAAAAACCAAAGCTCCGCATCGGCTACATCTCGGGGGATTTCCGTCAGCACGTCATGCAGTATTTTATCTGGCCGTTCCTTGCGGGATTCGACCGAGATTCCTTTGAGGTCTATGTCTACAGCATGGGCAAGGAGGATCAGTACACGGACTTCTTTCGCACACTTGTGACGGTGTGGCGTGATCTGCGGCCGTATGCGATGGATATGGAGCGCATCGCACACGCCATCTATGACGATGCGGTCGATATCCTCTTTGACCTTGCGGGGCATACGGGGGATTCGGGGCTTGCCGCCCTCGCGTGGAAGCCCGCGCCCGTCCAGCTCTCGGGACTTGGCTATATGGCGACGACGGGGCTGCCGGCGGTGGACTACTTCGTGACGGACAATTTCTGCGACCCTCCGGGAAACGAGCGCTTCTATGTTGAAAAATTGCTGCGTTTGACGAGTCAATTCTGCTATAATGGGTATACGAATCTGCCCGCCTCGCAGGGGACACCTGCGCGCGCGCGCGGCTATGTCGTCTTTGCCACGTTTAATCAATATGTAAAGCTGCGGGATGATACTCTTCTCGCGTGGCGGGAGATTATGGAACGTGTACCGCATTCCCGTCTCCTGCTAAAAAACAGCTCCTTCGGGAAGCGTGGCGTCGCGCTTGCGGCTCTCGCACGTCTGCGACGGCTCGGCTTCGATATGGATCGCGTTATGTTGGAGGAGGCGACGCGGGACTATATGACGCGGTATCTCGATGTGGACATCGCGCTCGACACGTTCCCGTGGCCGGGCGGCGGTACGACCTGCGACGCGCTCTACATGGGCGTGCCCGTTGTCTCCTACTATACGGAGCGGCACAGCACGCGCTTTACATACAGCCTGCTCGCGAACGTCGGACTCTCTGACCTTGCCTCGGAGCGCATGGAGGACTATGTTGAGACGGCGGTTGCGCTCGCGCGTGATCTGGGTCTTCTGGATGCGCTGCATAGGGAGTTGCGCGATCGCATGAAGGCCTCGCCCGTCATGGATCAGGCGCACTATATACATGAGATGGAGGGATGCTATCGTGCGATCTGGGCGCAGTGGGAGGCACAGGAAGAAGACCTTTGAATGCGCATGCAAGGATGTGAAGAAGGCACTTTCCAATGGACGGCTGGAGGCCGCCCTCCTGCGTTTGCAAGAGATGGAGCGCACGGAGCTTGTTCCGGAGAATCGTTGCTATGAGCTGCATGAATACATGGGTCAGCTGCTCTACTGGCTCGCCGATCTGAAAGAGGCTCTGCCGCATCTGCGCCTTGCATGGGAGCTGCCGCGCGCAGATCTCGCGGCGCGGCTTGCGGCTCTCAGCAACTACCTCATGTATCTCCACTATGCGGCAGATGTCACAGATGCGGAGATGTGCGCGGCGCACGCCGTATATGCGGCGATGCTCGGCGATGTGCCGCAGTTCACGCATGAAAAGCGGCGGCGCGAGAAGCTGCGCATCGGCTACCTCTCGCCGAATATCACGGATCACATCGTGCTGAATTTCGCGATTCAGCTCTTCTCGGCCTATGACCGCACACGTTTCGAGGTCTATCTCTACGACATTGGCTCTCTGCAGGGCGAGACGACGGACTGGGTTGCGGGAATGACGGACAGCTATGCCGATCTCTCGACGGAAACGCCTGCGGCAGCGGCGCAGCGCGTCTATGCAGACGAGATCGACATCCTCTTTGACCTCGCGGGGCATTCGGCGGGCGGCAAGACGCTTCAGATCGCCGCATATAAGCCCGCACCCGTGCAGCTCTCAGGCATTGGGTACTTCAATACGACGGGGCTGCCCGCGATGGACTACTTCCTCGGCGACTCCATTGTTGATCCACCGGGGATGGAGGCATTGTTCACGGAGCGGATTCTGCGTCTGCCGGAGACGCATCTGTGCTTTACGCCGTCGGAACGCTTCCGGGCATATGAGAATCTGAGGCGTATACCGCATGAGCCCGTTGTATTTGGCAGCTTTAACAACTTTGCGAAGATCACGGACGAGATGCTCGCACTCTGGGGGGAAATCCTGCGCCGCGTGCCCGACGCGCAGATCCTCATAAAGAATGTTCATCCGAGCGGGGAGGCGCTGAAGCGTATGGGGCAACGTGCTGTGCGGGCGGGCATCGATCTCGCGCGGCTTACGCTGCGTCCCGGGTCGAAGGCCTATCTCCGCGACTATCTGGACGTGGACATCATCCTCGATACCTATCCCTATCAGGGCGGCGGGACGACCTGCGAAGCCCTTTTTATGGGGCTGCCCGTTGTGACGATGGAGGGCAGCCGTCACGGGGCACGGTTTGGGGCGAGCCTCCTCACGAATGTGGGACTGAGTGAACTCGTGGCGGAGAGTTCGCAGGCATATGTGGAGTGTGCCGTTGGGCTTGCATGCGACACAGAACTGCTCGCAGCACTGCATACCGCTGTGCCGCGCATGATGCGAGCCTCCCCGCTCATGGACGGCGGGAGATATGTACGCGCTATGGAGGCGGCATATGAGATGATATGGGAGCGATACCTCAATGAAGAAGCGTAAGCAAAAAAACGCCGAACGCACGCGAAAAAAACGTGCACGGCGGGAAGAAAAACGAAATGCGAAAGGGACGATGACGATGGCAGAGAAGAAGATTGTGACGGTCGAGCAGATTCGTAAGCATATGGAGAAAAAGGAGTATGCGGGGGTCATCAACTCCTTTGCCGATATGATCGCGCAGGGCAATCCCCCCGAGGAGTGTTTCAAGGATGTTGCGCGCGCCTATTTTGAGCTGGGCGACTATACGCGCGCGGCAAGCTGGGTGACGAATACCCTCTCGAAGGATGCCTCGAATGTGGAGGTGCGCATCCTGCTTGCGCGCATCTGCCAGCGCGAGAAACGCTCCGATGACGCACTGAAGGTTTTCGAGAACATCCTCAGCGCCTACAAGGCCGCTCTCACCTATGAGCAGCGTGCAGAGATCGGGCGGCTCGCGGGATTGGCTGCGCGCCTGAATCCCGCGCGCACACGGACGGAGTATCCGCAGCTCGCGGCGCTCCTCGGACTCGCAGCGGCTCCCGCAGCGGAGCCTGCTGTTGCGCCGCTGTCTTCTGCACCCATTGCGCCCAAAACCTCTGTTGCGCCCGCAGCCCCCATCGTGACACCCTCTGCGCCGGCTGCCGCCCCGTCCGTACAGGTGCCTCCTGCCTCGGCTGCAGCCGAGCAGCAGGCGGCGACGATCCTCGCGCAGGAGATCCGCCCCGTGGAGAAGGTGGAGGCTCTGAACGCGTTTGCAGGAGCGGCATATGCCTCTGATGACTACAGCGGCGCAAAGACGCTCCTCATGGCGGCACTGCGCCTCGATCCCGGCTGTGACATGACGCTGCGCAACATGGCGCTCCTCCTGCACGATATGGGGGATGGGGAGAAGGCCCTGCAGGTGGCAGCAAAGATGCGGATGGCGGACTTCATGCTGCTGCGCATCCTGAAATCATGAGTACGCTCAGCATTATCCTCGCGGTGACAGAGGGAGGAGAATACCTGCGTGAAACGGCGGAGGCGGCACTTACCGCTGCCTCCGCCCTTCGTGCGGATGTGGAGTTGCTTGTGCCCGTTGAAGCGGAGGAGATGGAGGCGGTACGCACAACCCTACATACGCTTGCGTGCCGCCTCGTACCCTGCGCGGCATCGTCTGCGGCGCGTTGGAATGCGGGGGCGGCCACTGCTGCGGGGCAGATCCTCCTCTTTTTGCAGGAGGGAATCATCCTGACGGCGGATGGCTTGAAAACCCTGATGGAAAATCTCCTGCTCGATGAGGGGGTTGCCGCCGTCGGCCCCTTTTCCAATCGCACGGTATTTGCGTGGCAGTACATGAATGCGGAGACGATGGCTGCGCAGGGGGAGGACGCTGCTGCGTGGGTGCGGGAGCATTTGACGAGTCCGACGGAGAGTTTGTTCCTCGAGGATTTTGCGCTGCTTATGCGTCGCCGTGTCTTCGATCGGGCGGGAGGCTTCGATGAGGCGTTTGCGGATGGCGGTGCGGATCTTGATCTCTCGTTCCGTCTCAAATATGAGGGATTTCACCTCCTGCGTGCGCCCGTCTATCTCGCGCACAGGTGCGCGGAGGTATGCGATCTCTATGATCTCCGCCGCTTGGCGGCGCGTCCGCTGCTCATGGAACGTTGGGGCATTGACATCGGTCTGCCCGAGACGATCCTGCAGGAGACCTTGGGTGCGATTGCGTGGACGAACAATCTTCCGCTCATCCGTGCAACGGCGCGTGCAGCTCTTCTGCGGGCTCCGCTTGTCAGCATTATGATCCCGACGTACAATCGCCCGCAGTATTTCCGCAAGACGCTGGAGAGTGCCCTCGCGCAGACCTATCCGAACATCGAGGTGATCGTCTGCGACAACTCGACGGATGATCGCACCGAGGAGTTGATGCGGGAATATGAGGACGATGTGCGCGTGCGCTATGTGCGGAATAAGGAAGCCAAAACAAAGGCGGAGAACTTTATGCCGTTCGCGCATCTGGCGCAGGGGGAGTTCCTGCAGTGGTGTATGGATGATGACATTCTCCTGCCGGATAAGATCACGCTGATGGTCGATACATTTCTCTCAGAGCCCGGCGTCACCCTCGTCACCTCCGTGCGCGGCGTCATTGATGGGGAAGGGCATTTTCGGGGGCAGTGGAAGGATGTGCCGCTCATCTGCGGGAGATACACGCGCTTCAGCGGTGCGGCGATCAGTCAGGCAACGCTCGCGAACCATGATAACTTCCTGGGCGAACCGTCCGCTGTCCTCTTTCGGCGGCGGGATCTCACGCATCACTACTGGCGTGCCCAGTCGCGCGGCTATCAGACAATATCGGACTGCGCCATGTGGTTGGAGCTGCTTGAAAAAGGGGATGCTGTTGTCTTCAGCAGACCACTCAGCCTCTTTCGCGTCCACGGCGCTCAGGAGGGGCAGAGCCCGGAGACACTCGTTCGCAGCGGGCTTGAATGGCGACGTTTGCTTGCGGACTATTGGCATCGGCGCGTATTCCTGACGACCGACGAGGACTATCGGGCGGCTCTTGCCAAACTGCGGGGGGACTGCCTGAATATCGTCGAGCCGCTGCTTCCACAGGTGTCTCCTGCTCTGCGTCATGAGTATGAAACGGGAGAAGCACCATTCCATATCGTCCTGATGAACCGCGTGGAGGAGTGTGCACCGATCCGTTTGGACGCGCCGCTTGCGCGCCTGGCCGCGCGTGGACAGGTCACACTGAGCGGGTGCCGTGAAGCGGGGGACGAGCAGCTCGAACTGTATCATCTGGGGGATTTGCATGACAGTCTGATACTGTTTGAGCGGGTTGCCATTGGCTGTTCATCGCTTGTCCGTCAGGATCTTCTCAGATATGGTGCCGCAGGCAATGTGATCCTCCACGAGTTTGACGATCATCCTGTGATTTCCGACAAAATGCTGGAGGACAATTATTTCTCCTTTCGTGCGGTTTCTGCCCTCCAGACTTCAACAAGGATGTTGGCGGACTTCCTGCGCCCGCTGAATCCCTTTGTCTATCTCTTTGAGAATCATCTGACGGCACTGCCGGAGCCACGCACCTACGATATGGATCGTGCGCGCGTGACGATCTTCTTCGGAGCGCTGAACCGCCGTCCGGATTGGGAACCGCTGATGCCCGCAATCAATGAGGCGATTCGCCGCTATGGTGACCGCCTGTATTTCTGCGTCGTTTCGGATCATGGATTCTATCGGGAACTCCAAACGGAGGCAAAGGTGTATTTTGGGGGGCGGAATGGAGGCATTGTTGCTCCCTATGAGGACTATACGGCGGCGCTGCACGCCTCGGACATTGCCCTCCTGCCACTCAGGGATACGGAATTCAACCGCGCGAAATCCGATCTCAAGTTCATCGAGTCGGCAGGGTACGGTGCGACCGTGCTTGCCTCTCCGACGGTCTATGCGGGGACCGTGCAGGACGGTGAGACGGGGCTGATCTATCATAGTACGCAGGAATTTGCCGAGAAGCTCGACCTTCTCATCGAGCGCGCTGATCTAAGACGAACTCTAGCGGAGAACGCCTACCGCTATGTTGCGGCGCACCGCTTGCTTGATCAGCATCTGGACGACAATATTGCTGCCTATCGCGAAATGTTCGCACGGCGGGAGGAGTTCGAGCAGGAGCGCCGACGGCGTGTGGAAAAATTTTTCCCGAACTTATAAAACAATGCGGATGGATCATCCGAGCGCAGAGGGGGCGCATCCGCATTGCTTTATATATGACGTGTGCTGAGATGGATTTTCTCATGTCGGTGACAGAATCAATATGATTGTGACAAATGTCAAAGAGCATGAATACTTGTTTTTCTCATCGTTTCGTGTTATCCCATTGACAGTGATACATACGGCTCTTATAATAAGAAGAAGCATACGTGCGAGACTGGAGAAATACTGTATGTAGGCAGATTTCTCTATCAGTGAAAGGAGAGCCGATATGACAGGCAAGGTGAAATGGTTCAGCGCGGACAAGGGATATGGATTTATCTCCCGCGCGGATGGCGACGACGTATTCGTCCACTTTTCCTCGATTCAGGGCGAGGGCTATAAGACGCTCAGCGAGGGTCAGGAAGTCGAGTTCGAGATCGTCGAAGGCGCGCGTGGTCCCCAGGCGGACAACGTCGTCAAAAAGGAATAAAAACAAAGGTTTGAAAAGCCCGGCTTACACAGCGGGCTTTTTCAATTGCGTAAATTGCAAGAAATGACCACATCACAAATGCGATCCACCGTTTCCGGCTCCAAGTCTGCATAGAGCGGAAGTGTCAAGACGCGGTTTGCAATATGGCGTGCGACGGGGGTCTGCTCCACATCATATTTCCCGTGGAAGCATTCAAACGTATTCGTCAATGGATAGAAGTACTTTCTGCTGTAGATGCCCGCACGCTGCAGCGCATCATACACCTCGTTGCGCGTACTGCCGAACGCGGCCTCATGAAATACGACGGGGAAGTAGGCATAGTTCGGCGTAACATCTGCGTGGATCGGATTCAGCTGTACGCCGCTCACGCCTTCCAGCCGCTCACGATAGCGCTCTGCGACCATTTTCCGCTGTGCAATATCGTCATCGACATGACGCAGATTGCACAGTCCCATTGCCGCACAGAATTCATTCATCTTTGCATTCGATCCTACCGCATTGACGCACTC
>CAUVFG010000033.1:0-11151 GCA_963551125.1 uncultured Selenomonas sp.
CCGCACCGCGCCCCATCGCACCGCTCGCAAACGCCGGATCCGTCACCTCCGAGAGCGGGATCAGACGTCCCTTGAGTGGGCTGTCAATACGAATGTCCTGCATATGAAGTCCCCCCTATAAAATTGTCGCTTTGGAATTTCTCCAAAACACTTTTAGATTCCTTCCGGTAAAAGTGTACTAATTTCCCTTTCACTTGTCAATGCAGACACACGCGAAAAGATTTTACAATAAGAATTGCTTGTGGTAGAATATTTTTAAGGAATCGTTGGGAAATTCGGATCATGATCCGGGGAGGCATTACCATGAGTGTAAAATACGAAGTCACAGTCACAGCCATCGGCAAGCTGGCGCGCAAATTCCTTGAGACGAACAACAGCGTCATCCTGCTCGACGAGGGCGCGCACCCGAATCTTGCCGAGATGGTCATTGAGCACACGCCGGGCGAGCTCGCGGGAGACATTGTCCCCGGCGATGCCCTCGCGGTTGGAAAGCAGAAATACAAGGTCGTGCGCGTCGGCGAGAATGCAAACGACACCATCCGCGAGAGCGGGCACTGCACCCTCCTCTTCAACGCGAAAGGCTCGATGCCCGGGCAGATCGAGCTCGAGGGCGGTACTCTTCCACCGCTCACGCTGGGACTGAAATTCACGTTTTCAGGCAAATAAAAAGCCGCCATTTTCTGAGTCAGCCTCGGCACATTGAGGCTGACTTTTTTGATTCTCCAAAACCTGTTGTAATTAGAACTTTTTTCCTATATAATAACGAAACACAAGGAGGTTTTTTGATGAAAAAGTTCTTGGCTCTACTCAGCGCCGCCCTCATCTTCCTCGTCGTCGGCTGTGGAAATATGGGCAACGGCGATGGAGAGAGCGACCATGCGGACGCGTCCGTGCTCGACCTCTCGCAGCCCGTGCATCCGCCCGCCGATTTTGCAGGCAAGCGCGTGCTTGTCGCATTCTTTTCGCGTGCAGGGGAGAATTTCGAGGTTGGCTACATCGAAAAGGGAAATACGCACATCATTGCGGATCAGATTGCAGAAATCACGCACGCCGACAAGGTGTTCGAGATTCAGACGGTCAATCCCTACCCCGCCGACTATCAAGAGATGACAAAGGTCGCAAAGGAGGAACAGGCGTCATCTGCACGTCCCCCCCTCGCTGCACGCGTAGAGGATATGGCATCCTACGACATCATCTATCTCGGCTATCCGATCTGGTATCAAGATCTCCCGATGCCTATCTATACCTTCCTCGAAAGCTATGATTTCACAGGCAAGACGATCATCCCCTTCTGCACGGGTATGGGCAATGCGATGAGCGGCATGGAGGCAGACATTCCGCTCTTTGCCAAGGGTGCACAGATGAGACAGGGCTTTGGCATTCAGGGAAAATTCGTACATAACAATCCCGATCAGGCAAAACTTGAGGTTGCCAACTGGCTTTCCTCCCTGGGGTATACAAATTGATGCACACGCTCCTCTATATCCTCATCTGGGCGGTGATCCTCTTCCTGCCAAATAGGCTGCTGACAACGGAACCCATCCACGAGTATCTCGGGCTCATCTTCCTCCTGCTCGGCAGCATCCATTTCGTGCTCGTGCGCCGCTACCTGCGCGCACTCGTCACACTGCGCCTCAAGGTGACGCCGCTGAACATCGTCAACAGTGTCATGCTCGTGCTCCTCGTCGTCGTGATCGTGACGGGTATCCTCATCTCGCTCTATGCGACGCCCGTCGTACGGTTGCGCGGGCTCACGTCCATCTACGTACACGGGACGCATCTCGCCGCTGCCGTCCTCCTCTATCTCATCGTCGGCGTGCACGTGGGTTTTCACTGGCGTGCAATCTGGAACAGCATCCTGCGGCGGCTCTCCCTGCGCATCCCCGAGCGATTCTCGCGCGTCTTCGATGCGCTCGGCATCCTCCTCATCATCGCGGGACTTCACGCCTTTGTCACAACGCATATCTACGAGAAAATCCTCTTTGAGCATCTCTCCTTCGGCGGTATCCTTGGCACATGGCAGTATCAGCTCGACCTCATGCTCATCTTTGCCGCCTGCATGAGCTGCGCCGTCTTCTTCGAACAGAGAAAAAAATAGTGCTGCATCATGAAGCTATACAGCGTTCATGACACAGCACTATTTTTATGTGCTACAGCATCGCATCCATCGCATCAAAGATCGGCAGGAGAACCGACAAAACGACAAAGAAAATAACAGCTCCGACAAGGACGATCATCAGAGGCTCGGCAAGCGCCTCAATCCGCGCGGCATACGTCCCTGCCCTGCGACGGCAGTAATCCGCCCCGTGCTGCAGCAAATGCTGCAGATCACCCGTCGCCTCCCCTGCTGCAAGCATTCCGCGCAGAAGGGCGGGCAGATACGGTTCATGCAGGACAATCTGTGCGAGCGTGCGCCCCTCGACGAGGCTCTGCTCCATCCGCGCGAGATGATGTGCGATCGCACGATTGCCCGTTACGGATCGCACCAGACCAACGGCGCGGTCAAGACGGATCCCACTGCGCAGGAGGAGCGCAAGCGTACGCAGGATCATCTGCCATTCCGAGAGTTTCACGAACATCCCGAGTACAGGCACGCGTAGGAGAACGGCATCGCCATAGCGGCGCAGAGACGGTATGCGGAGCAGCAACACCGCAGCAAGACATACAGCGGCAATGATGGCAGCGACAAGATATGGCTGCGCCAAGACGACATCCGAGAGAGCCAACAGCATCCGCGTCGGCAGCGATAGCTGTGTACCAAGATCGCGCAGAAGTGCAGCAAAGACAGGCAGAATGAAAACCGTCATGACAAGCACGGACAGAGCCGTCGCACCAAGCAGGAACATCGGATAGGCGAGCGCACTGCGCAGCGATTCACGCAAAACATGCGCCTCCGTGAGAGCGGCAGCCGCTTCACACAGGATCGTATCAAGGTGCCCGCTCTCTTCCCCTGCGCGCACCATCCCGACCAGACTTTCGGGAAATGCCGCGGGGCGCATCTCCATCGTCTGAGAGAGCGGCATCCCGCGCGACACCTCCGCATGAAGCGCAGCGATCAGCCGCCCGTAGGAGGATCGCTCGGACACGCCCGCACGCAGATGTGCCAGTGCCTCATGCACGGGAAGCCCCGCCTCGAGGAGTGCCGCCAGTTCGTGCAGGAACGCAATCCGTTCCTCTGCCGTGATTCCACCCCACATGAGCGGGACATCGGGCAAGCGAAAGCCGTTCTCCTCCCTGATGCGCAGAACGATCTTCCCCTCCGCCGCAAGAGCACGCACTGCCGCAGGTGCAGAGTCCGCCGTGATTGTCCCGCGCAGAGATATACCACCCTCAGCACGCGCATGATAAGAAAACGTTCTCATGCGATCCGTCCCTTTGCGCGCAGCTCCTTCTCCGCCATCTCCGCCGTCTGCATTCCCTGCGCCGCACCGCTCATCATCACGGACGCAAGCTGCGAGCAGCTTCCCTGCCGCAGGATATTCCGCACGGCAGGCGTTGCCATGAGCACCTCGAACGCAGCAACACGCCCGCCGCCACGACGCGGCAAGAGACGCTGCGCGAAAATACCCGTCAGGACATCGGCAAGCTGTGCCCGCACGGCATCACGCACATCCGGCGGAAACATACTCTCCACGCGCAGCGGGGTCTCTGCCGCACCGCGCGTATGCAGCGTCCCAAGCACAAGAACACCCGTTGTCGCCGCCATGAGCGCTGCCTCCATCGTCGCACGGTCGCGAATCTCCCCTACGAGCAGGATGTCGGGATCCTCGCGCAGCGCACTCCGCACGGCATCGGGGAACGAAGCGAAGTCGCGCCCCGCCTCGCGCTGACTGAGAAATGCACACGCAGACGGAAAGATGTACTCGATCGGATCCTCCAGCGTGATGATGTGGACAGACCGCGTGTGATTGATCTGCGCAATCAAAGAGGCAAGCGTCGTCGTCTTGCCCGCTCCCGTCGCTCCGCAGATCAGCGCGAGTCCGTCCCGTGCTGCGGCAAGTCCGCGCAGCCCTGCGGGCATCCCGATCTCCTCGGGCGTCGGAATACGCGCGGGCAAAAGGCGCAGAGCAATGCCGACGCCATCCTGCATGCGGTAGGCATTTCCACGAAACCGCCGCCCCTCATACATCCACGAAAAATCGACATCGCGTTCAGAGAGTACTGCACGCTGCTCCTCCGACATCACGCGATTCATCAGCTGCTCCATCAGGACAGGCGTCGGTACAAACTCCTCCGGCATCAGCACGCCGTCACACCGCATCTGCACGCGCTGTGCGGGCGCAATGTGAAGATCGGATGCCTCTGCCGCAATCATACGGTGCAGAACCGCCGCCAAACGCTCGCGCTCATCCATAGAGTACCCGCCCCACCTCCGCGAGGGTCGTCTCCCCCGCCAACACCTTTGCCGCAGCATCCTGCCACAGCGTTTCCATGCCGTCCTCCACCGCCGCAGCATGCAGCGATGCCTTGTCACGTCCTGAGAGGATGGCACTGCGGATGCGCTCCGACACGGGAAGGATCTCGTGGATCGCCATGCGCCCACGGTAGCCGCTGCCGTGGCAGTGCGCACAGCCGCGTCCCCGCACCAACGTCAACCCCTCATGGTAGAGCGCACCGAGCTGTACCTGCGCACGCGAACCGAAGGGAACGACATACGCCTCACGACAATGCGCGCATACACGCCGCACGAGACGCTGTGCGATGACCCCCGACAGCGTCGCCGCAAGCAGATAGGGCGGCACGCCCATTTCGATCATGCGGAAGACTGCCGATGCCGTATCCTCTGTGTGCAGCGTCGAAAAGAGCGCGTGCCCCGTGAGCGCAATCCGCACCGCCATCTCCGCCGTCTCGCGGTCGCGGATCTCACCGAGCAGAATCTTCTGCGCATCCTGCCGCAGTGCCGCGCGCAGCCCCGCGACAAACGTCAGCCCCGCCTCGGGGTTCACCTGAAACTGACTGATGCCCTCGATCCGCCGCTCCACCGGATCCTCGAGCGTCATGATGTGACAATCCGGCTCGTTCAGCGCGGAGAGCGCAGCGTAGAGCGTCGTCGTCTTGCCCGAGTTCATCGGTCCACAGAGGAGGAGCAGCCCCGTCGGACGACGGATCAGCCGCGCAAACAGCTCCTGATTGCGCGGTGTAAAGCCCAGCTCCGCACAGCCGAGAAAGCGCTCCGCCGCATCCATGATGCGCACAACCATCCGCTCGCCATCCACCACGGGGAGCACGGCGACGCGCATATCAATCGCACGTTCCCCCGTGCGGTAGCGGATCTGACCGTCCTGCGGGCGGTTGCGTTTTGCCGTATCCAGCCCCGCCATCACCTTGAGTCGTGCGATAATGACAGGCGCAAGCTCCGTCGGGAACTGAATCGGACGCTCCCGCAGAAGACCGTCCACGCGCATACGAATCCGCAGACCGCCGCCCACCGGCTCGAGGTGAATGTCCGTCGCATCCTCCGCGAGCGCGGTATCCAGAATCGCATTGACGAGTTTGACAACGTGACTGCCGCTCGACCCCTCCGCAGAAGCACCGCGCCGCACCTCACGCGCAGCCTCCGTGACAAGCCGCTGTGCCTCCTCCCGCTCCATAGGGCTCACCCCCTTACATCAGCCGACACATCCGCCGCATAGTCCACCGCGAGCAAATAAAGCCCGCAGGCGGGCGCCGTCGGGCTCGCGAGCCGCCGGTCACGCGCGGCAAAGATCGCGGCGAACCGCTCCACCGAAATACGCCCAAGACCGACGCTGACAACCGTACTCATGATATTGCGCACCATGTGATAGAGGAACCCGTTCCCGTGGAGATAGCAGGAAAGCCGCCCCGCCCCCTCCGCCGTCAGCCGAATCTCATCAAGCGTGCGCACAGGCGACATCGGTGCGCCGCCCGCCGCACGGAACGAAGAGTAGTCATGCGTCCCCATGAGCAGAGCAAGTGCCGCACGCATGGCATCGTGATCGAGCGGCCGAAAGACCTGCCATGTATAGCTGCGCGTAAATGGGTTTGGAACAGTGCACTCCTCCAAACGGTAGACATACGCCTTGCCCGTCGCACTGTGACGCGCACTGAAATCGCGCCCTGCCTCCCACGCCTCTGTCACCACAATATCGGGCGGTAGGAGTCCGTTCACCGCGCGCGGCAGCCGCTCCACGGGAATACGTCCGTCCGTGAAGAAGTTCACCACCTGCCCATAGGCATGCACCCCCGCATCCGTGCGCCCCGCGGCAGCAAGCTCCACCTCCTCCGCGCAGACCTTCCGGAGCGCGCGTTCGAGGACATTCTGCACAGCGACGACAGGCGGTGTCTGCCGCTGGAAGCCGTGGTAGTTCGTCCCGTCGTAGGCGACCTTCAGTGCAACATTGCGCGCGCGTGCCTTCATCCGCACGACATTTTCAGGGCGCAATGCTCAGCCCTCCAAGGCTCAGGGCGCAGATCCCCGCCGCACCGACAAAGAAAACGGCAATCGCCAGATAGTCGAGCCGTCCCGTACGCAGCTCCTTCATCTGCGTGCGCCCCTCACCACCGCGATAGCAGCGCGCCTCCATCGCAAGTGCCAGCTCGTCTGCGCGACGAAACGCCGAGAGGAAGAGCGGCACGAGCACAGGCACGACCGCACGCACGCGCTGCATGATGTTCCCACGCTCAAAGTCCGCACCACGCGCCTTCTGCGCCTTCATAATGCGATCCAACTCCTCAAGCAGCGTCGGCACGAAACGCAGGGCAATCGTCATCATCATCGAGAGCTCATGCACGGGCACGTTCACGCGACGCAGCGGCGCGAGCAGCGCCTCCAGTCCGTCCGTCAGACGCAAGGGACTCGTCGTTAGTGTCAGCAGCGTACTGAGCAAAATGAGCAGCACGAGGCGCAGCGAGATGTACGAGCCGCGCGCAAGCCCCTCCCATGTCATCCCCAAGGGGCCGATACGGAAGACCTCCGTCCCCGGCGTCATAAATAGGTGCACGCCGAACGTAAAGAGCACAATCCAGAGGATCGGCCGGATCGAGCGCAGCTGCATCCCAAGCGGAATCTCGGAAAACACCATCAAAAGTGCAACCGAAAGAGAGAGCGCAAGGAATCCTGCCGCGTTTTCCACAAAGAAAATCAAGAGCAGAAAGAAAAAGAGCAGCACCATCTTCACGCGCGGATCCATGCGGTGCAAAAAGGAGTTTCCGGGCAAATAGCGTCCAATTTGAATATCATTAAGCACGAACAATCACTTCCAAATTCTATTTTTTTCATTATAGCATTAAAGCGAACCTTTTTCATTTCTTTTTCTCATAATTTATGTTATACTACCTCGTACTTAATAATATCATAACACAATCTTTCGGAGTACATATTCCCAAAGAAATAGTGATGATAAAATTTAAGGAAGCGCTGATAAATTCAACGCCATCATCTTGGCACATCTTTTTCGCCCCCTCTGTGTCGACAAATCCTCCACATAGCGGGCGGCTATGCGTCCGGTTTGTCTCCTTGATCGGACAAAAAATCTGCACCAATCTGACGGATTTCATTTTATCAGCGATTCCTTAAGAAATATTATAATGGAGGTATCTTTATGGAAGAAGCATTTATTGGGCGACAGGCTATATTGGACCAGAAAAAGAAAGTATATGCCTACGAAATCCTCTTTCGCAGCGGTCTCAAGAACGCCTTTGACCCCAACCTCGACGGCAACATTGCAACGCATAGCGTCATGGTCAATGCCATGCTCGACTTCGGCATGAACAAGCTCGTCTCGGATAAGCGAGCCTTCATCAACTTCACCGAGCAAAACCTCCTGAACCGCGCACCGAAACTCCTCCCATCGGAAAACGTCGTCGTGGAGATTCTCGAGACCGTTCAGCCAACCCCTGAGATTTTGGAGGTCGTGCAGGAACTCAAGGAAGCGGGCTACAAGATCGCACTCGACGACTTTGTCCTCCTGCCCGGTTACGAGCCGCTCATCGAGATGGCGGACATCATCAAGGTGGACTTCCGCATCACAACCGAGCCCAAGGAGCGCAAGAAGTTACGCGAGATTTTGCCGAAGCATGTCCGTCTACTCGCGGAGAAAATCGAAACCGAGGAGGAATTTCAGCAGGCGCTTGCCTACGGCTACGTTCTCTTTCAGGGCTATTTCTTCTGCAAGCCCGCGATTCTGCATCAGAAGCGCCTCACGAGCAACGCACTCTCGAAGATACGCCTCCTGCGGGAGATCAACCAGCCAAACGTCAATTTCTCATCGATCACCGGCGTCATCTCCTCGGACACGAACCTCGTTCACAAGCTGCTCACCTACATCAACTCCGCAGGCATTGGCCTCACGAATCACGTATCCAACCTCAAGCAGGCAACCGTCCTCCTCGGTGCCAGCGGCGTGCGCCGCTGGGTAACCCTCGTCAGCCTGCAAACCTTCTCCGAGGATAAGCCGCCCGAGCTCTTTACCCTGTCCCTTCTCCGCGCAAAATTCTGCGAACTCATCGCTCAGAGTCTCAAGCGCCCCGGAGTCACTCCGGATACGGGCTTCCTGCTCGGCATATTCTCCCTGCTCGACGTACTGCTGAGCCTCCCCATGGAGGACGTTCTCAAGGAGGTCGCCCTTGCAGACGATCTCAATGCGGCACTCCTCGGCGAGGACAACGATCTGCGTCACATCCTCGACCTTGTCGTTGCCTATGAAAGAGGCGATTGGGATACTGTCATCAGCTGCTGCGAGCTCTTAAAGATCTCGCCTGATCGTATGAAGCCGACCTATGATGCTGTACTCGAGTGGTACAATATCTTGCAGACCCTCAGCTAAACGCCAACGAAAAAGCCCATCGGAGCGAATCCGATGGGCTTTTTGCATGACATGAGATTATTTGGGATTGTACTCCACAATCGTAATTTTTTTATTCTCATTGAGGTCGATGACCTCGTCCTCCGAGATCGTGACAATCGGCAGCGGCACAACACCATGCGGATATGCCGTGATCGTGCCCTCGCGGTGGTTGCTGAGGAGCACGCGCGAGCCGAGAAACGCATTCTTGATATTCGTCAACACGGGGATGCAGACCTGCGGATCGAGCGCCGTATACATCTGGCGTGCGATCTCCGACACTGCATCGAACGGTGTGCGACGCAGATAGCCCTCGCGCTCCACCGTGATATTGTCATAGAGATCGGCAACAGCGACAATACACGCATAGAGATGAATGTCATCGCCCTTGATATTGAACGGGAATCCGCTCCCGTCCATGCGCTCGTGATGCTGGAGCGCGGCAAGACGCACGCCCTCCGTGAGCCCCGCGACATTTCTGAGAATCTGCGCCCCATCCACCGTATGCTGAATGTAGCGTTCATAATCCTCGCCTGTGAGCGTATCGATATTCTTCTCAAGCAGACGCTGGTCGAATTTCGACTTGCCGACATCGTGCAGGAAGCCAGCGAGTACGATATCCTTTGCCGTCTCGCGATCCAGCCGCATCCACTTCGCAATAACGCCCGAGAGAATCGAGACGCGCAGCGAGTGGTTGTAGATGTCGCTCGCAAGGTGATTGATCTCGTTCAAGTAGTCAATCGTCCCGCTGCGGCGCGAGAGCGGAAGAAGATCCGTCCGCACCATCTCATTCGTCTGGGCAATGGGCACACTCCCCGTCGCCTTTGCCTCCTCGAAGATCGACTTCGCGGTTCCGACCACATTCTCATACTGCTTGATAAAGAGATTGCTGCGCGAGAAAATCGGCGAGCGATCCTCCTTCAGCTCCGCCTCATCCTTGATGTAGACAACAGGAATCTTCAGGAACTTCAGACGCGTAATATGCGCCGCCGTCAGCTCCGTATTCTCCGCTACAACGACCACATGTTTGGCATTGACGATCGTTCGCGCAAGTATCATCCCATTTTCAAGATCGTCCACGGATATTGCACGCAAGGTAAGCCCTCCCTCGATTTTTCCTCTTCATTACGCACGAAACTATTGCACCTATAATATTTCGACCTTTGTGAAAAAAAACCTGCCTGTGCAAAATAAAACTTGACTTTATTTTAATCAGTACCGTATAATATCCTACGTTAGCACTTTATCTTACTAAAGCAACACTAAGGAGAGATGGTACGATGAACTGGAAGAATATTTTTGCAGGCGCGGCAGTGTTCGCGCTATCAGCGGCACTGCTCACGGGCTGCGGTGGCAGCGAGAAGGCGCCTTCAACGGACAATGCGGCGGAGATGGGTAAGATCATCGTCGGACTCGATGACAACTTCCCGCCGATGGGCTTTAAGAACGAGAAGAATGAAATCACCGGCTTCGATGTCGATCTCGCGAAGGAGGCGGCAAAGCGTCTCGGACGTGAGGTCGAGTTCAAGGCGATCGACTGGTCGAGCAAGGAGGCGGAGCTCAAGAGCGGTCGCGTCCAGATCCTCTGGAACGGGCTCGACATCACCGAGAAGCGCAAGGAGAACATGCTCTTCTCCAAGCCCTATATGGACAACCGCCAGATCATCTTCGTGAAGAAGGGTACGACCGCCGTCACGGACGAGAAGAGTCTCGCGGGCAAGACCGTCGGCACGCAGAGCGCCGGCACGGCAGAGGAATACATCGATGCGACGGACTTCTACAAAAAGGACGTCAAGGAGGTCAAGAAGTACCCCGACTATGTTGCGGCGTTCATGGATCTCGAGAACGGTCGTCTGGATGCCGTCATCGGCGATGAGATCGTCGGCCGCTACTACATGAGCAAGCACCCTGACCAGCTCGAGGCTCTCGACGTGGTCGTCGGCCCCACGAGCGAGTTTGGCATTGCATTTGCAAAGGACAACACCGTCCTGCGTGATGAGGTGCAGAAGGTACTCGATGAGATGAAGAAAGACGGTACGATTGCAAAAATCTCGACCAAATGGTTTGCAAAGGACATCACGAAATAAACACAGGGAAGAAGGGGGTTGCCGCACGAAGCTGAAAACCTTCGTGCAGCGCCCCCTTTTTGCCTGCAAGGATGAAATGGTATAAATGGATAAAATACTCGACACAACGTTCCTGATGCTCGAGGGGTCAACGGTCACCCTCGAGATTTTCTGCGTTACACTCGCACTTTCCCTCCCGCTCGGACTCTTTGCCGCACTCGGGCGGCTTTCGCGTTTTCGGCTGCTCAGCCGACTGCTTGAGGTATATATCTGGATCATGC